>CAUOWW010000155.1:0-2513 GCA_963508345.1 uncultured bacterium | reverse complement strand
GGCAGAACACCGCTTGGGCTTGACACCGATTGAAGGTGATGTTCCAATCGATAATATGGAGCGTTTTGTAGAGGCAGGTGCTTGTGGAACAGCAGCGGTTATTTCGCCAATTGGAGGTATCCAACATGGCGATGATTTCCATGTTTTCTATAGTGAAACAGAAGTAGGTCCTGTTACACGTAAACTTTATGATGAATTGACCGGTATCCAATTTGGTGATGTAGAAGCGCCTGAGGGATGGATTGTCAAAGTGGACTAAAAGACATGAAGTAAAGAAGAGCTCCATAGCGGTTGTAATAGCTGAAATGGAGTTTTTTCTTGCTAGTTTGAGCATTTTCTTGTACAATAGAAAAAGTGAAAAGAGGTAAAGTATGAGTAAAAAAGATAAGAAAATTGAAATCCAATTAACTGATGCAAAAGTGACTGTTGGAAAAGACAGCTATGAAGGATACGTTTTGACGATTGGGAAAAAAGTCATTGGAGAAATTGCCGAATTAGATAGCCAATTTGCCATCATAAAGAATGGAAATGTCGATAGTTTTTATAAAAAACTTGAAAAAGCTGTGGAAATTTTGATTGAAAACTATAATTTGACAAAATAATACTTGTTTTATTGAAAATTTCATGATATAATAGTTCTCGTTAAACATTGGAGAGATAGCGAAGAGGCTAAACGCGGCGGACTGTAAATCCGCTCCTTCGGGTTCGGGGGTTCGAATCCCTCTCTCTCCATTCATCAATGGGGTATAGCCAAGCGGTAAGGCAAGGGACTTTGACTCCCTCATGCGTTGGTTCGAATCCAGCTACCCCAGTTCTTAGGTAATAAATTCAAGATAAAAAGAAAAATATCTTAGGGTATTTTATTTTTATAATTGAAAGACGTGAACGATATGAACATGTCCTTGCGGGTGCTTAGGAAAAAAATTATAAGTATGTCAAGTTTAAGAAAAACTTGATTGTTGGAGGATTTTTTAGATGAACGAATTTGAAGATTTGCTAAATAGCGTTAGCCAAGTTGAGACTGGTGATGTTGTTAGTGCTGAAGTATTGACAGTTGATGCGACTCAAGCTAACGTTGCAATCTCTGGAACTGGTGTTGAAGGTGTCTTGACTCTTCGCGAATTGACAAACGATCGCGATGCAGATATCAATGACTTTGTTAAAGTAGGAGAAGTATTGGATGTTCTTGTACTTCGTCAAGTAGTTGGTAAAGATACTGATACAGTTACATACCTTGTATCTAAAAAACGCCTTGAAGCTCGCAAAGCATGGGACAAACTTGTTGGTCGCGAAGAAGAAGTTGTTACTGTTAAAGGAACTCGTGCCGTTAAAGGTGGACTTTCAGTAGAATTTGAAGGTGTTCGTGGATTTATCCCAGCTTCAATGTTGGATACTCGTTTCGTACGTAACACTGAGCGTTTTGTAGGTCAAGAATTTGACGCTAAAATCAAAGAAGTTGACGCTAAAGAAAACCGCTTCATCCTTTCACGTCGTGAAGTTGTTGAAGCAGCTACAGTAGCAGCTCGCGCTGAAGTATTCGGTAAATTGGCTGTTGGTGATGTAGTAACTGGTAAAGTTGCTCGTATCACAAGCTTCGGTGCTTTCATCGACCTTGGTGGTGTTGACGGATTGGTTCACTTGACTGAATTGTCACACGAACGTAACGTTTCACCAAAATCAGTTGTAACTGTTGGTGAAGAAATTGAAGTTAAAATCCTTGATCTTAACGAAGAAGAAGGACGCGTATCACTTTCACTTAAAGCAACAACACCTGGACCATGGGATGGCGTTGAGCAAAAATTGGCTAAAGGTGATGTTGTAGAAGGTACAGTTAAACGTTTGACTGACTTCGGTGCATTTGTTGAAGTATTGCCAGGTATCGATGGACTTGTTCACGTATCACAAATTTCACACAAACGTATTGAAAATCCAAAAGAAGCTCTTACAGTTGGTCAAGAAGTTACTGTTAAAGTTCTTGATGTTAATGCTGATGCAGAACGTGTATCACTTTCTATCAAAGCTCTTGAAGAGCGTCCAGCTCAAGAAGAAGGACAAAAAGAAGAAAAACGTCCTGCTCGTCCACGTCGTCCAAAACGTCAAGAAAAACGTGATTTCGAACTTCCCGAAACACAAACAGGATTCTCAATGGCTGACTTGTTCGGTGATATTGAACTTTAATCAGATTGAAAATTCACAAAATCCTTTGTTTTCTAAACAAGGGATTTTTCTTTTGTCTGTAAGCCTTTTTTGATATAATAGTTCTATGTTAAAATCAGAAAAACAATCACGTTATCAAATCTTAAATGAAGAGCTCTCTTTTTTATTGGAAGGTGAAACTAATGTTTTGGCTAATCTTTCCAACGCCAGTGCTCTTTTAAAATCACGTTTTCCTAATACCGTATTTGCAGGCTTTTATTTGTTCGATGGAGAGGAATTGATTTTAGGTCCCTTCCAAGGTGGTGTTTCCTGCATCCGTATTGCGCTAGGCAAGGGTGTTTGTGGTGAGGCAGCTC
>CAUOWW010000154.1:0-2542 GCA_963508345.1 uncultured bacterium | reverse complement strand
AACTTCTTCAAACTGAGCTTTTGTAAGATTCAAATCTGGAAAACGATTCAGGTAAGTTTGAAGTAAAACTCTTTGTGTTGACTCAGAGTAAGACAATAGCTGCTCTAAATTTTCTACATCAATATTCTTTGATAATTCAGCTATTGCCAAATCATAATCTAAAATTTCATTTCCGAGGCTTAAGATTGCATCCCTAAATCGAGGATTTTCTTTTTCTAATTCTGGTAAATAAGAGTTTCGAATACGATTTCGAAAATAATGATTTTCTTTATTTGATATATCTTCAAAATGAAAAATTGATGGGAAGTCTTTTTTATGAAATTGCAAGAAGGGACGAATCATTTCTATATCCCCGACTACTTGCTTCTCCTTAATTCCTGATAGATAGCGCAAGCGAGTACCTCGAATCAAGCGCATCAAAATCGTTTCCACCTGGTCATCAGCATGGTGGGCAGTGACTAAGGCTGTTGCACCTGTCTTTTTCATGACCTCTTGAAAAAAATCATAACGAAAATCTCGAGCCCGCGCTTCTGAAAATTCTCCTGAAAAATTGCTGATATAAATAGGAAGCTCTGCTTCAGCAGCTAACTTCCTTAATTCCTGTTCTTCCCAATCTGATTCTACTCTCTGCTTATGATTCACATGAACTAGAATCAATTCAATTTCTAACTCTTTTTGATAAGTAGATAATACCTTAAATAGAAACATAGAATCTAATCCACCAGAAAGAGCAAGCACCACCTTAGTATGCTTTTTGAAATATCCATTCTTGAGAAAATGATTTAAAAAATCTTGTTCCATCATTTTAGAACCTCATAAACATCCTTGGCTATCTTAGAAATCGTATCATAATCAGAATTCTTAGTGAAAATAGAAAGAACAAATGGAGAATCTGCATAGACAACACCCGTATCATGCTCAAATTCGTCCGCATCTCCAATTTTATGAGCTACCTTCACAGAAACACCTTTGGCAATTCGCTCATTATCAAAATCTGTTTTAGTCAAAGATTCCAATACAAATCCATTTTGATTATAAATGGCTTCCATAACCTTCCCAGCCATCTTGGAAGAAATCAATTTTTCTTTTGAATCCCAATCATCTCCCATAATAGCAGACATCTTGGATTTGAATGTAGCATCAGATTGGTTCGAAATATAATATCCTAATATATTATGAGCTACATTATCCGATTCTTTAGCTACTTTTGTTATTAAGTCCTTGAGAGAATATTCTTTATTATCCTCTTTTTTAGGGAGGCTACCACTTCCCTCTGGTTTATAAGAACCTGGAAAATCATTAACTGCAGATACGTATTTTACAGTCGTGTCTAACTGATAAATACCCTCATTTATTTTTTCTTGCGTATAATAAAGATAAGGGAGTTTCAAAACACTAGCTGCATACATCTTTCCATCTTGATTGATACCAGCTTCTTTTCCAGTAGTCAGTTGCTTAACATAAATAGAAAATGAATCCTTCTGATATTTTTCCGATAACATTTCTTGGACTTTACTCATCCGATTATCTTCTTCAGAAGTTGATTCTTTAGCTACCCATCCAGCCTGATCAATATGTAGAAATTCTCTTCCTTCTACAAACATGGTCTTATCGATTGATACCTGAGAATAAGCTGATAAGGATGATTTCACTTCTTTTAAATCATAAGGACTATTGTACAGTTTAAAATCAGATTCTAACCATACTTTTTTTATTGTTGGAGTTACATCTGAATGATCATATAAAAATCGTTTGTCTGCAGCTATAAATTGATGGTTGGATAACTTAAATACCGGAATTCCTTGTTTATTTAAACGCCACTCCGTTATTTGGAAACTTGTTTTAGGAGTCAATTTTCCAGTTTCTACCACTAAATCTTCATTTGCATAAACAGGAACCTCTCCATAAACCATGGGAGAACTTAGCTTTTCTCTAAAATAAATACCAAAGTCAGATTGTGAAAGGTAATAAATTTCTTTTGAAGTATAGACTACTTCTTTTTCTGTGCTAACTACTTTTGAAACTGTCAAAAAACTCGGTAGCAACAAAATAATTAAGAATTTACGCATTCTTCCTTTCCTTTTCTTCTTGTAAACGCAATAATTGATTTTTATCAGCTAACTCTTCCAGCTTTTCATCCGATAGACTCAAAAATTGCTCAATTACGTCTAATAAATTTTCCATTTTATCACCTTGGGAGCAAGTCAGGAATCGTATAAACAGCTTCTCGATTCTTAGAATAATAATATTTTGCACGCATGTATTTAGCAGCGTAATCTTCATCTTTCAACTTTGTAGCAAAAGCTGTCTCTTTCTCCTTTTCCTCACTCAAGGTTTGATACTGAGTTTGCAAGTCTGATAACTGTTGACGTCTTTGGAGTAATTGGTGATAACTTTGAGCAAGATTATAAGTTGGTAAAATGAACAATAAAATCATCAAAATAAGAACCCAACCCATGAAACGATTACGTTTTTGTCGTTCCTTCATCAGATAGCGACGACGTTGATGTTCATTTTGAATAAAAGAATTATTCAATTGTAC
>CAUOWW010000153.1:0-2561 GCA_963508345.1 uncultured bacterium | reverse complement strand
AAAAAGAAGTAACAACATTTGATGTACAAGTAGCAGAATTTATCCGTAATCATAAGCAAAAAGGGACAGCAACAGACGATGAAATTAATGCTAGTCTAGTCATTCCTTTTACCTTGGACGCTGATGGGATTGAAGATCTCTTGCAACGGATTCAGGATGCAGGGATTTCTATCACAGATAACGAAGGAAATCCAAGTGCACGTGTCCTTAGTGCTGAAGAAGAACCAGAACTCAGCGATGAGGACTTGATTGGATCAACTTCGGCTAAGGTTAATGACCCTGTCCGTATGTACTTGAAAGAGATTGGAGTCGTTCCTCTCTTGACCAATGAAGAGGAAAAAGAGTTGGCACTGGCTGTTGAAGCGGGTGATATCGAAGCCAAACAACGCCTTGCGGAAGCCAACCTTCGTTTGGTTGTTTCTATTGCCAAACGCTATGTCGGCCGTGGTATGCAGTTCCTTGACTTGATTCAAGAAGGAAATATGGGCTTGATGAAGGCGGTTGACAAGTTTGATTATTCTAAAGGGTTCAAGTTCTCAACTTACGCAACTTGGTGGATTCGTCAGGCTATCACTCGTGCTATTGCTGATCAAGCTCGTACCATCCGTATCCCAGTTCACATGGTTGAAACCATCAATAAATTGGTTCGTGAACAGCGTAATCTCCTTCAAGAATTAGGTCAAGATCCAACGCCAGAACAAATCGCTGAACGTATGGATATGACCCCTGATAAGGTTCGTGAAATCTTGAAGATTGCCCAAGAACCAGTATCTCTTGAAACACCAATCGGTGAAGAAGATGATAGCCATCTTGGAGACTTTATTGAAGATGAAGTGATTGAAAATCCAGTGGACTATACGACTCGTATCGTCTTGCGTGAGCAGTTGGATGAGGTCTTGGATACTCTTACAGATCGTGAAGAAAATGTTCTACGTCTACGTTTTGGACTAGATGATGGGAAAATGCGTACCCTTGAAGATGTGGGTAAAGTCTTTAACGTGACTCGCGAGCGTATCCGTCAGATTGAAGCCAAGGCTTTGAGAAAACTACGTCAGCCAAGTCGCAGCAAACCGCTTCGTGATTTTATTGAAGACTAAGAGTGAGGATAAACATGGCTTATACAGAAGAGCAAATTGAAAACATCAAAACACGAATTTTATCAGCCTTGGAAGAAGTCATCGACCCTGAGTTGGGAATCGATATTGTAAATCTTGGTTTAATTTATGAGATTCGTTTTGACGGTGACACAGGGCAAACTGAGATTGATATGACTTTGACAACTATGGGTTGTCCCCTAGCTGATCTTTTGACAGACCAGATTTATGATGCCATGACAGAGGTGCCAGAAGTAACGAATACTGAGGTCAAATTAGTCTGGTATCCAGCCTGGACCGTTGAAAAAATGAGTCGCTATGCCCGCATTGCCCTAGGCATTAAGTAAACAGATAAAAGCATGTGAGAGACCGTTGGAAAAGTGAGGAAATTTCCCCTCTTTTCCTCTAGTCTCTCCTTTCTTTTGCTGATTTTATTCAAAGAAAATGATATAATAGTAGTTATGGAAAAAAAGAAATTACGCATCAATATGTTGAGTTCAAGTGAGAAAGTAGCAGGACAAGGAGTTTCAGGTGCTTACCGTGAATTGGTTCGTCTTCTTTACCGTGATGGCAAGGACCAATTGATTGTTACAGAAAATCTTCCAATAGAGGCAGATGTGACTCACTTTCATACGATTGATTTCCCCTATTATTTATCAACATTCCAAAAGAAACGCTCAGGGAGGAAAATTGGCTATGTGCATTTTTTGCCTGATACACTTGAGGGGAGTTTGAAAATTCCATTTTTCTTAAAGGGAATTGTTAAACGCTATGTATTTTCTTTTTACAACCGAATGGAGCACTTAGTTGTGGTCAATCCTATGTTTATTGAGGATTTGGTGGCAGCTGGTATTCCACGTGAAAAAGTGACCTATATTCCTAATTTTGTCAACAAGGAAAAATGGCATCCTCTACCACAAGAAGAGATAGTCAGACTGCGAACAGAGCTAGGTCTTAGTGATAATCAGTTTATCGTAGTAGGTGCTGGTCAAGTTCAGAAACGTAAAGGGATTGATGACTTTATTCGTCTGGCTGAGGAATTGCCTCAGATTACCTTTATCTGGGCTGGTGGTTTCTCTTTTGGTGGTATGACAGATGGTTATGAACGCTATAAGAAAATGATGGACAATCCACCTGAAAATTTGATGTTTCCAGGTATTGTGTCCCCAGAGCGAATGCGTGAATTGTATGCCTTGGCGGATCTTTTCTTGTTGCCCAGTTACAATGAGCTCTTTCCTATGACCATTTTAGAGGCTGCCAGTTGCGAAGCTCCTATTATGTTGCGTGATTTGGATCTCTATAAGGTGATTTTGGAGGGGAATTATCGGGCGACAGCAGATAGAGAAGAGATGAAAGAGGCTATTTTGGAATATCAAGCAAATCCTGCCGCCTTAAAAACCCTCAAAGAAAAAGCTAAGAATATTTCTAGAGAGTATTCTGAAGAGCATCTGTTGCAAATCTGGTTGG
>CAUOWW010000152.1:0-2577 GCA_963508345.1 uncultured bacterium | reverse complement strand
GTCAACAGGTTTTTTTAACTTTTTTTAAATCCTATTTCCATCAACCGCGATACACCCATAGTCCGTACGGGATTCGAACCCGTGTTACCGCCGTGAAAAGGCGGTGTCTTAACCCCTTGACCAACGGACCTGAGCTTTTTCAACTCTTTCTATTATACCCACTTTTTGAATCTTGTCAAGAACTTTAGATAAATTTTTCTTATTTTTTGTTTTTTACAAAGCAAAAAGCCCACTGTTGTAGGCTTTCTGTAGGATATATCTTAAAATTAAAGCATTTTGTTGTAGAATTCAACGATAAGTGCTTCGTTGATTTCTGGGTTGATTTCATCACGTTCTGGCAAACGAGTCAATGAACCTTCCAATTTTTCAGCATCGAATGATACGAATGCTGGACGTCCAAGAGTAGCTTCTACTGCTTCAAGGATAGCTGGAACTTTCAATGATTTTTCACGAACTGAGATCACTTGACCTGGAGTTACGCGGTATGATGGGATATCAACGCGTTTTCCGTCAACAAGGATGTGACCGTGGTTTACGAATTGACGAGCTTGACGACGAGTAGTCGCAAGACCAAGACGGTAAACAACGTTATCCAAACGACGTTCCAAAAGAAGCATGAAGTTGAAACCTAGGATTCCGCCCTTGATTTTTGTAGCTTGTACGAACAAGTTACGGAATTGTTTTTCACCTACTCCGTAAGTGAAACGAAGTTTTTGTTTTTCAGCCAATTGCAAACCGTATTCTGACAATTTAGAACGGTTGTTTGGTCCGTGTTGTCCTGGTACGTAGTTACGACGTGCCAATTCTTTACCTGTACCTGTAAGTGAAAGGCCAAGGCGACGAGCTTGTTTCCAAGATGGTCCTGTATAACGTGACATGTGTATGTCCTCCTGATATAAATAATATTTCGGTGGAAATAGTCACTTAGAAAGCCCTGATTCGTGCAGATGCCCTTCGCCTAAACAGCCAAGGTTACTTATCAGAAGACACCTGTTGACGAGCTTCATGCTTTCCTGCTGCTATTTCACACAAAGGCTATTGTACCATGAAATACTAAATTTGTAAAGAGAATTTTTTTAGTTTTATTTCAAATTAAGATGAAATGTAAACGTACTTCCTAACCCATGCTGACTTTCTGCTGTTATTTCACCACCTAGTTGATGAGCTAGTTCTCGTGCAATCGCAAGCCCTAATCCATGACCACCTGTCTTCATATTACGTGATGTTTCTACACGATACAGTCGGTTAAAAATTTTTTCCAAATCTTCAGGAAGAATACCTTGACCCTCGTCTTTCACACTGATTATCAGCTCTTCTTCTGTTAATTGAGCAAGAACTTCAATCCTAGTTCCAGGTTCTGAATATTTAAATGCATTGTTTAACAAATTGACTAGAATACGAGAGAGTTTGTCATAATAACTCTTGATTTTCGCAGACTCAGGCTTTACTTGAATGTAGACATCTCGCTCCTCTTGTTCAATCTGAAGTTGAAATTCACTCATCGACTCAATCAACAGCTGATCTAAAAATACATCTTCGACTTCTTCGTCAGCTATATCTTGAGGCTGAGCGCTAAGAGTCAAAACATCCAATTCCTCGACTAGCTTGTTTAAACGCTCGGTTTGGCGACCAATCGTGGTTAAGTAATGGAGTCGTTCCTCTTCCTTGATTACTCCATCTAGAATGCCTTCCACAGTAACCTGAATGGAGGTAATGGGAGTTTTAATATCGTGAGAGAGCTGAGCAATCATCATTCTCTTTTCTTGCTCACTCTCATCAAGTGATTGAAAGGTATCTTGTAAATCGTGGGACATGTCATTAAAAGCCTGGCCTAACTCTTGAAATTCTATCGGCCCTTTGGTTTCAATTTCTGTGCTGAAATCTTTGCCAGCTATATTCTGGGCTTGTTTTTTCAAATGTTTTAGAGAAGAAAAAACAGGTGACAAAAGAAAGATGCTCACTGCAGCGCCAATGAAACTAGCAATCAAGGTCATTCCAACCAGAAAGTAAACTTCACTTTTCTCAATCAACATTCGTTGGACTGCCCAGAAAACGACCAAAATCGTTAGTAGAGTCGACACTAGATACCCCACTAAAATATAGTTTTTTAATTTCATTTTCTACCTCTTGGTCTTTCCATCTTATAGCCCAAACCCCAGACAGTTTTGATAGCAGGAGCATTTGAATTTGTATACTTGGTCAACTCTTGCCTCAAAGCATGGATATGAACATTGAGTGTATTGGTATCATCCACATAGTCCTCTTGCCATACCTTCTCGTAAAGTTCAGTCTTTGAAAAAACTCTCTCAGGATTGCTAGCTAATATCCATAGAAGTTCAAAAGATTTTACTGTCAATTCCAAAGGTTGTTCCCCAATGCGAACCTCATGAGTCACATGGTTGATCACTAAGTCACCAATCTCAATCTGGTCGGTCTCTCCGCCACGACTAAGGCGGCGCAAGATATTATTTACTCTCAAAACCAATTCCCGTGGGCTAAACGGTTTAGCTATAAAATCATCCGCCCCCAAACTTAATCCATAAATCTTATCCTGTTCGCTTGTCTTAGCAGTTGTAA
>CAUOWW010000151.1:0-2583 GCA_963508345.1 uncultured bacterium | reverse complement strand
AGCAGGCCTTTTTCTTGGCTTGGGGGCGGAGTTTGAGCAGGTCCACGATTTTGGGAACCATAACCGCCGTTTCCACCGTAACCTCCACCTGATTGGGTTGGGGGAATCGGAGGAGTATTGTTAGAAGGCCTGAAATTGTTTAGGTCATTGAAGAAATCACCAAAGGGATCAAAGTCACGATTATTCAGATCCGTCATACCTTTAAAGAGGCTATTGTTAGGATCTGTCTTGATAATCTTATAGCAGTTTTGACAGAGGTCAATTTGTTTTTGTTTTCCATTGAGATTGGTATAAAGATGAATTGTTGAGTCATTGATTTTACAGTTTTGACAAAGCATACATCTACCTCATTTCTTTCTTTAGCCTGACCTGTTTAAAGGTCAAAAATAGTCAAAATTCTATACTCTCATTATAACAGGATTGGGGTGTAAAGCAAGTAAAAAGATTGCAGCTTTGAGAAGTTGTTACAATGAAAATCTTTGTGGATTTGGACTATAAAAAAAATCCTATTTGTGAGACAAAAAGGATTTTGGTTAGAGATGCAGGGGTAATCCCGGCTAGTTTTAGATTAGTAGAGGAGTTCGTAAATCTCCATTGCAATCAAGTCAATGCTGTCAAACGTATAAGTTTCGCGAGCTTCGACATCACGAAGGGTAAAGATTGATCCGTTTTCTTCGTCGTGGCTGTATGCAACTTCTGCAACAACAACTCCTTCGCGTTCAAAATTACGTTTTAAATTTCCGCCGTCTTTTGCCATTGCTTCAAGGCGGTTGATAATTCTAACCAAATGTGATTCCATTTTGATTCTCCTTCATTTCTTATCGTTACTATTTTACCATAAAGGAGGTCAACTTGCCTAGAAAAAACTAAGATTTCTCTCTAATTCTACCAGCTTAAAGATTTTTTGAATAAATTGGATAAAAGATTTGAATTTTAATTCAATTCATGTTATAATCATACAGTATTCTATTTTAGAAAGCAGTGTGATTATGAATTTTTCTTTTTTACCTAAGTATTTACCTTATTTTAACTATGGGGCTGTCGTGACGGTTCTCATTTCTATCTGTGTTGTCTTTTTTGGGACTATTTTGGGTGTTGTCTTGGCTTTTGAGCAACGTTCAAAGTTTAAACCGCTTGTTTGGCTCGCCAACTTGTACGTTTGGATTTTCCGCGGGACGCCAATGATGGTTCAGATTATGATTGCCTTTGCTCTTATGCATATCAATGCTCCGACTATTCAGGTTGGGATTTTGGGTGTTGATTTGTCTCGCCTGATTCCAGGGATTTTGATTATCTCTATGAACAGTGGTGCTTATGTTTCTGAGACTGTTCGTGCTGGGATTAATGCGGTTCCAAAAGGTCAGTTAGAGGCGGCTTATTCGCTAGGGATTCGTCCTAAAAATGCCATGCGCTATGTGATTTTGCCACAAGCAATCAAAAATATCTTGCCAGCTTTGGGGAACGAATTTATCACTATTATCAAGGACAGCTCCCTCTTATCAGCTATTGGGGTCATGGAGTTGTGGAACGGGGCTACAACAGTTTCTACAACAACCTATTTGCCTTTGACACCACTTTTATTTGCAGCCTTTTACTACTTAATTATGACTTCTATTTTGACCGTAGCCTTGAAAGCTTTTGAAAAACGCATGGGACAAGGAGATAAGAAATAATGACAAAAACCTTGATAAAAATCGAAAATTTACATAAATCCTTTGGAAAGAATGAAGTATTGAAGGGCATCAACCTCGAGATTAAAAGAGGAGAAGTTGTGGTTATCATTGGTCCTTCAGGGAGCGGGAAATCTACCTTGCTTCGGTCTATGAATTTGTTGGAAGAAGCAACTAAAGGGAAGGTTATCTTTGAGGGAGTCGATATTACGGACAAGAAGAATGACCTGTTTGCCATGCGTGAGAAGATGGGCATGGTTTTCCAACAATTTAATCTCTTTCCTAATATGACTGTGATGGAAAATATCACCTTGTCACCTATCAAGACCAAAGGTGAGAGCAAGGCTGTTGCTGAGAAGAGAGCCCAAGAGCTTTTGGAAAAAGTTGGTTTGCCAGATAAGGCAGATGCTTATCCACAGAGTTTGTCAGGTGGCCAGCAACAACGGATTGCCATCGCGCGTGGGTTGGCTATGGAACCAGATGTTTTGCTCTTTGACGAGCCAACTTCAGCCCTGGACCCTGAAATGGTAGGTGAGGTGTTGGCTGTTATGCAAGACTTAGCCAAGTCAGGAATGACCATGGTTATCGTAACACATGAGATGGGATTTGCCCGTGAGGTGGCAGATCGTGTCATCTTTATGGCAGATGGTGTGGTTGTTGAAGACGGAACACCTGAACAGATTTTTGAACAAACCCAAGAACAACGGACTAAGGACTTCTTGAGTAAGGTTTTATAATCTATTTTAAAATTTCAAGACAAGATTAGTGAAAAGCTCAACTAGAGCTTTTTCTTATAGTTTGAAACTATAGGATAGCCTAGGAAAGAAGTGTTAGAGGGGACCAACAGTTTTTGGTATAATGGAAGATATTTGAAAGAAAAGAGAAGTGATATGACACAGATTATTGATGGGAA
>CAUOWW010000150.1:0-2596 GCA_963508345.1 uncultured bacterium | reverse complement strand
GTATGGAAACCTATCAGGCAGGCCTGTCTTGGGAAACGGTGCTCAACAAACGACAAGCTTTCCGAGAAGCCTTTCATGGCTATCAAATTCAAGTAGTCGCAGAGATGACCGACACCGAATTAGAAGCCTTGCTGGATAATCCAGCTATCATCCGAAACAGAGCCAAGATTTTTGCTACACGTGCTAATGCCCAAGCCTTTCTACAGTTACAGGCAGAGTACGGCTCTTTTGATGCCTATCTTTGGTCTTTTGTTGAGGGGAAAACTGTCGTTAATGATGTTCCCGATTACCGCCAAGCCCCAGCTAAAACACCTTTGTCTGAGAAAATAGCCAAAGATCTCAAAAAACGAGGCTTCAAGTTCACAGGTCCAGTCGCCGTCTTGTCTTTTCTACAGGCTGCAGGGCTAGTTGATGACCACGAGAACGATTGTGAGTGGAAAAGCGGTCATTAGTGTGTACAGGTAACTAGCATATCTGAGAATATAGAAAAAGCTGAGAAATTCTTCCCAGCTTTTTATATATACTATTAGATTTGTTAGAGTGAAGTCAAAAAAGTGATTCCACCTAAAATAACACCAGCTGAATTTGGAATGATTAGTATCCAATCCTTCTTAGGTTCCTTTGTCCATCCATAAATAACCCAGATTAAGCAAGATATAGCAGCTGATAAAGGTTGAAATGGTTGAGCTTTATTTCCCTGTAAATTAGCGATAATTTGAGGTATGTAGGCAATAAATACTATAATTCCAATAAAGGCACCAATAGAACCTACGATTCGATTAATTTTTTGTTTTGTCATATACACCTCCTTCAAAAGGATAACATAGAAATTAGCGAAATGCAATAAATTCAGATACAAATTGTAACGAAAACGAATACAAAAGCACAAAAATAGAGAAACTATTTATTTTTTGTTATAGTCAAAGCGAATGACTTGTTCCTGTGCATCTGCATGAGCATGGACCCCAAAGGGTACAATTGCTCTTGGAGTTGCGTGGCCGACATTGAGATTATAGACAATCGGGATATTGCTGTCAATAATATCCAATAGTGCCTCTTTATAGTCGTCATAGAAAGTTTCATCCATAGGTTTTCCGACCAGGAGTCCACTGATGACCTCGAATATACCAGTGTCCTTTAAAGTCCGCAACATCTTTTTGAAGTCTTCTGGCTCAGGCTTTTCTTCGCTTGTTTCTAGCAAGAGGATTTTTCCTTCCCAGTCTGACAAGTCAGGGAAAAGTTTGTATTTTTGGCAGAGCTCCGTGCTGTCTGCGTATCGAGAGTTGTCAAAGATATCGTAGAGAGATTCGAGGCAACCACCGAGGATTTCCCCTTCGAATTGGGCATTTCCTTGCAACAACTCCAAACCGATATTTGCATGACTGACACGAGGTGTCCCCAGAGCCTTGGGACTAAAATCAGTTCGTTCCTCATACCAGACGTCACTAGGGCGGATTTCTGAAATTCTTCCCGTCTCAATCAATTCTTTGAAGTAGTGAAGGCTATAGGCTAGCATTTCTCTGTCTAATTCACAAATGTCTGCTAAGAAGGATTGACCATAAAAAGTCTTGATTCCTAGTTTATGCAGCATGAGATGGTTCATGGTTGTATCCGAGAAGCCAAGAAAAATTTTTTGTTTGATAACCTTTTGGAGTTGGTCATTTTCAAAAAGATAAGGTAGTAAGCGATAGGTATCGTCTCCACCGATGGCGCATAGGATTATGTCGATGCTATCATCAGAAAAGGCTTGCATCAAATCCTCTGCACGCGCTTCAGGATGGTCTTTGATAAAGTCTAATCCTTTTTGCGAATGGGGCAAAAAGGTAGGATTGAGTCCCAAGTCCTTGAGACGTTGGACACCCAAGTCCACTTCGTGTTTGACAAAGTCCTCTCCGATAATGCCACTAGATAAACTAACAACACCAATAGTAGAAACCATATTTCTTCCTCCTAGAAATTGATTGAGCCTATTTTATCATAAAAGATGGGAGAAAACTATAGGGAAAAGGGTAGAGGGAAGCTTGTAGGCAAGCAAGTGAAAAAGCAACCGCTGGTGCAGTTGCTTTTCGTTTTCTAATCAGTAATCTCGCTAGATATGAGTTACTTGGTCAACTCTTGATTATAGGAGAGAGCCAAATCAATCCAGTAAGGCAATTCTTTTTGGCCTTCTATATCTAAGTCTATATACCCATGATAAAGGCGCCCCCTCATCAATGTAGTATGAGCTCCTGTTCGGGGTAGAACTTGCTTCTCCATTTCCTTGCCAATTCTGACCATAACCAGTTCATCCTTTCTGGAACTGACAGTAAGGACCATTTTACCACGAATCATAAAGGCCAGGCCACCAAACAGCTTCTTTTCTTCTAGCTCTTCTTCGAAAATTTGGGGAGGAAGTTTGAGCGCTAGAATTTTTCGAATCTGCTGAGCTAAAGATTGACTATATGCCATAGCTCTTTCCTTTTCTTAGTAACGTGTTGGTCCTGCACTTGCGCTGCGGATGTTCAAGCGTTTCTTGAGATAGAAACGAAGGGCTAGGAGGACTGCTCCGATAATAGCTAGTGGCAATGGAGCAAGTACTGGGTTAAGGTTAGCTGGT
>CAUOWW010000149.1:0-2604 GCA_963508345.1 uncultured bacterium | reverse complement strand
TATAGATAGACAGTAGGCAATACAGTCTAACTTTCCTTACTATTTTATCAAATTTCAGCTAAATTGCAAGTGTTTTACAAAGTTTTTGTGAATTATTCTTAATCTGCTAATCTAAACGACACTTCTACTCCTATCACTTAGCTAAACAAAAAGAAAAATCAGGAATTCCTGACTTTTACTTAGCTAATTCTCTTTCTCGTTCTTTCATTATTTTATGATTTTCATACAAACGTGATAAGAACTTAGAAATTTCTTTTAAGATAGAATAAGTTGGTACTGCGACAATCATACCAATGACGCCATAGATGTTACTTGATAATAAAAGTAATACTAAAATCGTAATTGGATGAACCTTCATCACTCCGCCAACGATTCGAGGGTAAAGGATGTTCCCATCCACTTGTTGAATGATCAACATGTAAATAACTGCAATCAGCATTCTATGAGGATCAGTAAAGACATTTGCGATAATCATTGGAATCAAACCAATACTTGGTCCCACATACGGAATGAGATTGGCTAATCCTGAAAAGATGGCGAAGACCAAAGCGTATTTTAAACCTATCACGCTATATCCGATAAAGGCCAAACAGCCAATAATAATCGCATCAATGGCGACTCCACTAATATATCGAGCAATTGTCGCATTCAAATTTTTTAAGAGGCCTGCAATATGCAACTTATCTCTCTTTAAAACAGTACGTTCAAGCATCGGTAAAAATTTGTGACCATCTAACAAAAAATAAACCAAAAATACAGGTGTCATGATAATAATTAAAACAGTACTAAAGAGAGCTGATAGGATACTTCCGACACTATTGGTCACACTATTTAGTATATTTTGTAAAATATCTACATAAGAAAGATTTAACTGTTGAATAGTCGCTTGGATATCCAAATTTTGAAAAGCTGGATAAGTAGATAAATCCAAAATCAAATCTTGTAAACGGCTGTAGATAGTCTGGCTAGTTGCAATCAAGCTGGTCAACTGATTGACCAAAATCGGTAGGAGATAGACTACCCCAATAACTAGCCCCCAAACCAAGGCACACAAAGTTAGTAGAATACCAATGATACGATTAATTTTGAAATACTTTTGTAAAAAACTAACAAAGGGATTTGTCAAATAATATAAAAAACTACCTAGAAGAAAGGGAATCATTATGGTGTTTGCGACACTTACAAAAGGCGTTATAATCCCACCCATCTGTCTCCATAAATAAAAGATGATGGTTAATAATAAAATCTCACTGGTCCAAAAAAATAATTTATTCTTACGAAACATGGGGTACCTCCATTCATCTATTTTACCACACTTTCAAAAAAGCTTCTTTCTTCTATCGTGAAACTGGGAATATTTTTTTCTTTATGATAGAATAAACTTACTATGAAAAAAATCATTTTAACTCTACTAAGCTTATCCGTGATTGGCTCAGCATCTACTGTTGCTGCTCAAGATTTTAATATTGCTGCAAAACATGCCATTGCTGTTGAGGCAAATACTGGTAAAATTCTCTATGAGAAAGATGCAACTCAGCCAGTCGAAATCGCTTCTATTACAAAATTGATTACGGTTTATCTTGTCTATGAAGCCTTGGAAAACGGAAGTATTACACTATCTACCCCAGTAGATATTTCTGATTATCCTTATAAGCTAACAACAAATTCCGAAGCCAGTAATGTTCCTATGGAGGCCCGTAATTATACTGTGGAAGAGTTGCTGGAAGCAACCCTGGTAGCTAGTGCCAACAGCGCCGCTATTGCTCTAGCTGAGAAAATTGCTGGCTCAGAAAAAGATTTCGTCGATATGATGCGGGCCAAACTCTTGGAATGGGGAATCAAAGATGCCACCGTTGTCAATACAACTGGTCTTAACAACGAGACTCTAGGAGATAACATTTACCCAGGGTCTAATAAAGATGATGAAAATAAGCTCAGCGCTTATGATGTTGCCATCGTTGCCCGTAACCTCATCAAAAAGTACCCACAAGTCTTGGAAATCACCAAAAAACCTTCTTCTACTTTTGCTGGAATGACAATCACTTCGACTAACTATATGTTAGAAGGCATGCCTGCTCATCGAGGTGGTTTTGATGGACTGAAAACAGGAACAACAGACAAAGCTGGAGAGTCTTTTGTTGGAACTACTGTCGAAAAAGGAATGAGGGTTATCACAGTTGTTTTGAATGCAGATCATCAAGACAATAATCCTTACGCTCGTTTTACAGCTACATCTTCACTAATGGATTATATCTCTTCTACATTCACGCTTCGCAAAATCGTTCAGAAAGGTGATGCCTATCAAGATAGCAAAGTCCCTGTACAAGACGGAAAAGAAGATACAGTTACTGCTGTTGCTAAAGATGATATCTCTCTAATTGAACGTGTTGGGAATCAATCTTCCCAATCTGTTCAATTCACACCTGATTCCAAAGCAATCCCAGCACCACTTGAAGCTGGAACAGTGGTTGGCCATTTGAATTATGAAGACAAGGATTTGATTGGTCAAGGTTACATCACCACAGAACGTCCTAGTTTCGAAATGCTAGCAGAAAAGAAAGTTGAAAAAGCCTTCTTCTTAAAAGTTTGGTGGAATCAGTTTAT
>CAUOWW010000148.1:0-2643 GCA_963508345.1 uncultured bacterium | reverse complement strand
CTCCTATTTCCTTTCAGACGAGAAGGTCAAGCAACTAACTCTGAGACTTTAAAAACACTAGGGAATTTGAATCCATCAAAAAGTGGAATGAGTGGTAAAGTCTATTATTCAGAAGGTCTTGCACCAACCTTAGTTCGTGGAAAAGGAGAAGGATTTAAAGTTGCGATTCCTTGTATGACACCAGACAGATTAGAAAAAAGACAAAATGGTAGACGTTTCAAGGATAATCAAGAGCCAATGTTTACTTTAAATACTCAGGATCGCCATGGTATTGTCGTTGTTGGAGATTTACCAACTAGCTTTAAGGAAACTGGTCGCGTCTATGGAAGTGAGGGCTTATCTCCAACACTGACTACGATGCAAGGTGGAGATAAAATCCCCAAAATACTGATTCCAGAACCAATCCAATTTCTAAAAGTCCGAGAGGCAACGAAAAAAGGATATGCTCAAGCAGAAATAGGAGATTCAATCAATTTGGAAAGACCAAGTTCTCAGTATCGTCGTGGTAGAGTTGGCAAAGGTATAGCGAATACGTTAACAACTAGTGGTCAAATGGGAGTAGTAGTGGCTAGCTATGAAGGAGAAGATAAGCAAGTTTACCATGTTGCTGGTATTTTAATAAATGGACAATTTTACCGTCTGAGGATACGACGAATCACTCCTAAAGAGTGTTTTCGCTTGCAGGGTTTTCCTGATTGGGCTTTTGAATCTGCTAGAAAAGTCTCTAGTAATAGTCAGCTTTATAAACAAGCTGGTAATAGTGTAACCGTTCCTGTGATTGCCGCAATCGCAAAGAAATTAAAAGAAATAGAGGAAAAAGATGAAAGCATTAAATAAAGAATCAATACTAGATTGTGATGAATTAGAAACAGAATTACATGATGCAGAAATCAGACAGCTGGATGAACAAATATTTTTGATGCCCAATTATCCATGTGAGTTTGAGGTGACATTTTTAGATGATTATCATAAAAAACACAACTACCCACTATTTTATGAATCCTATCTTCAAAACATTATGGAATTCCTTGAAAGTCAGGATATAAAGAACGGAGCTGATGCCTTTGTAGATGATCATCAAAATCTTGTTTTTATTTTATATGGGCAAGGCTATCGAGCCGAGGGAAAAGAGGGAATACTTACAACCCAAGTAACTGTAAAAGCTTATGATGAAGACAAGAAATCAGTTAACTTCTCAAATTTATTAGATTCCTTAATCGTTTCAGAATATCAACTGGAACCGAATCTTTGGGAGGTCTCCCATGATTGATCTCTATCTAAGTAAAAATAGCCAAAGAAATCAACTTCTTTTAGACTTCTTCCAAAACTATGGTATCGAGGTATCTTGTCATTCAGTTTCTGAAATGACAAAGGACAAATTAATTGAGATGATGAGCTATTCTTCAGATTGTTTTGAGTTTTTATCTCCCAATTTATTACGATTTAAGAACCGTGACAATCTAAAATTAACAGATTTCATCGAAATGATATTAAAAAATCCTGAACTAACCATCAGACTTCCTCTTGCGGTTTCAAATAAGCGGGTTTATCCAAATCTGAATTTGGAGGAGGCTAGAGCTTTATTGCCAAGAGATACGAAACAATTGATTTACATGGCACAAACACATTATTTATCTAACTAAAGGAGAAGCAATATGGCTGAACGATTTTGGGAGAACTTGTCCATTATTTTGGCTGAAAGAAATATCAGCTGGATTGAGTTAACCAGAAAAATGTTTGCGGGAGAGTTTCACTATCCAAGTGAATTGAATCGTTTGTATCAAAAGATACGCCACTACAAGATGGAACAACGAATGCCTCAAAGTCCATGGGTAGAAAGGATTGTGCAGGTATTAGATTTAGATTATGAAGATTTATTTCGGAGGTAACTATGAAAAGAATAATTCCAGTTTATATATTCCAACAAGTAAATGTCCTATTGGTATCCCTATACTTACTGAAATTGCTTTGTATCGGTGAGTTAACTATACTACAGATTCTCTATGGTGCGTCACTCATTTCATTTTTATGGATGTATTGCCAACGTAAAAAAGCGCATAAGGTCAGTATGAAATCTAGGATGAAATGGCTTGGTATTGGATTAGCTAGCCTAATGATTATAAGTCTATGTTTTAGCCTAATCCATGCTCAAGGAACCACGAATCAAGCAAACTTAATTGGGCTTCAATATCAAGTTCCTTGGTTTTCATTTTTATTGTTTTTAATCAATGCGAGTATGGTTGAAGAATTTCTGTATAGAGAAATTTTATGGAACTTGGTCAGAAAATTAGATATCAGAGTTGCATTGACAAGTGTTTTGTTCGCTTTAGCTCATCATCCAGGAACTATTCTAGCTTGGTGTTTGTATGTTTCATTGGGAATGTTTTTAGGGATGGTGCGCTATAAATCGGACTTATGGGGCAGTATGGGGCTACATTTGGTGTGGAACCTACTAGTGTATAGTTTGCTGCTTTTTTAGAGTAAATTAGCTTGTTTTAGGGAAATGAAATGCTAACGTTATGTAACAATGTTAGTCTTTTATTTCAAACTCTTTGATTAATATGAATTTAGCTCGATAGAAAAATAAGAAATGTGATAAAAATTTCAACTACTCTTATCTATAATAAAGCTACCTGTTCTTTG
>CAUOWW010000147.1:0-2660 GCA_963508345.1 uncultured bacterium | reverse complement strand
TCACCCACAGAAACAAGGATTTCATCTAAATCTCCCTTACTAGCATCAAAATAAACATATTGTTCATTTTTTGCTGTTACTGTCCCTGACAATAAAACAGAGGATGCCACGCTTCCTTCCTTAGCAACAACAAGATGAGTAGGTTCATCTTTTACAGCGGTTTGAGATGGTTGTCTAAAGAGTAAAATCCCTCCAGCACCCAATACAACTACACTTGCAGCACCGATTGCTGCATACAATTGCCACTTTTTAGCTTTACTATTCTTTTTCATAATGAAACTCCTTTTTGATTTAAAGTCCTTAACAATATTATACAAAAATTACCAAATATAAACAATAACAGTTTAGAACGAAATAATGACATTTCAGGATTCAATTATTGTTCGGAATTCATTTTACAATCATTGTACTAGTTATATAATACACTTTATTTTTCTTTTTCGCAAGCCTTTTTCTTAATTTTTTTTGAACGTAGCAGATTTTTGCAATCAAATCAAAAAAAAGATAGAATATGACTATCAAAAAATGACACTCTACTATTTAAAAGAGTACAAAGGAGTTTTCAATGAGAGAATATGATATCATTGCTATCGGTGGAGGTAGCGGAGGAATTGCTACCATGAACCGTGCTGGTGAACACGGAGCCAAAGCGGCTGTTATTGAGGAAAAGAAATTAGGTGGAACCTGCGTCAACGTCGGATGTGTTCCTAAAAAAATCATGTGGTACGGAGCACAAATCGCTGAGACTTTCCATCAATTTGGAGAAGACTACGGCTTTAAGACTACTGATCTTAACTTTGACTTTGCAACCCTACGTCGCAATCGTGAAGCTTACATTGATCGTGCTCGTTCTTCTTATGATGGCAGTTTTAAACGCAACGGCGTAGACCTGATTGAAGGCCATGCTGAATTTGTAGATTCTCATACTGTCAGCGTAAATGGTGAACTGATTCGTGCTAAACATATCGTGATTGCTACTGGTGCCCATCCAAGTATTCCAAATATTCCTGGCGCTGAACTAGGTGGTTCTTCTGATGATGTATTTGCCTGGGAAGAACTTCCAGAGTCAGTTGCAATTCTAGGTGCTGGTTATATCGCCGTTGAATTGGCTGGCGTACTCCACACTTTTGGTGTCAAGACAGACCTCTTTGTTCGCCGCGATCGCCCTTTACGTGGTTTTGATTCTTACATCGTTGAAGGTTTGGTTAAGGAAATGGAAAGAACAAACTTGCCACTTCATACTCACAAAGTCCCTGTCAAGTTAGAAAAAACAGCTGAAGGCATTACCATTCATTTCGAGGATGGTACTAATCACACAGCTAGCCAAGTTATCTGGGCTACTGGTCGCCGTCCAAACGTTAAGGGCTTGCAACTTGAAAAAGCTGGAGTAACTCTGAACGAACGTGGCTTTATCCAAGTGGATGAATACCAAAATACTGTTGTTGAAGGAATCTACGCTTTAGGTGATGTAACAGGCGAAAAAGAACTAACTCCAGTTGCTATCAAGGCTGGACGTACTTTATCTGAACGTCTCTTTAACGGCAAAACAACTGCTAAAATGGACTACTCAACTATTCCAACCGTTGTCTTTTCACACCCTGCTATCGGAACTGTTGGGCTGACAGAAGAGCAAGCCATTAAAGAATACGGTCAAGACCAAATCAAGGTTTACAAATCAAGCTTTACTTCTATGTACTCTGCTTGCACTTGCAACCGTCAAGAAACACGTTTCAAATTGATAACAGCTGGTTCAGAAGAAAAAGTTGTCGGACTTCATGGAATTGGCTATGGTGTTGATGAAATGATTCAAGGATTTGCTGTTGCTATCAAAATGGGAGCAACCAAGGCAGACTTTGATGCAACTGTGGCGATTCACCCAACTGCATCCGAAGAATTTGTAACCATGCGTTAATCGAAACAAAAGAAGCTGATACAAATGTGTCTGCTTCTTTTTTAATGATTTTCGAATCGATGAAAACAACTTACCCAGTCAGCAAAATCGGCCGTTACAGTTTTTTGTTACCTTTGTTACAAAAACAGGTTGACAACAATATTAAATTAAGTATAATAGTTACTATACATAAGAAAAGAGGTTAACTATTTTGAAAAAAGCTCACGTTTATGCTATCCCTGCTATTGGGGCTGCTCTCATTGCTGTTTTGGCACAAATCAGTCTTCCAATTGGACCTGTTCCCTTCACTCTGCAGAACTTTGCAATCGGCTTGATTGCTACTGTCTTTAGACCGAGAGAGGCTGTACTTTCTGTTGGACTCTATCTTCTTCTAGGTGCTATCGGTCTTCCTGTCTTTGCAGGAGGTGGAGCTGGATTTCATGCTTTGATTGGTCCTACTGCAGGCTATCTTTGGTTTTATCTTGTTTATTCTGGACTTACCTCTTCTCTAACTAACAGTGATAGTGGTTTTGTCAGAATTTTTCTAGCAAATCTCTTAGGAGATACACTTGTCTTTGTTGGTGGGATCATTGGATTGCATTTCCTAGCTGGAATGCCATTTGAAAAAGCTCTTGCTGTGGGGGTATTTCCCTTTATCATCCCAGATCTTGGTAAAATTATTGCTATTAGTTTTATTAGCCGTCCATTACTTCAACGCCTTAAAAATCAGGCTTACTTTACTAACTAAAAAAGGATATCGAGTTGTCAT
>CAUOWW010000146.1:0-2672 GCA_963508345.1 uncultured bacterium | reverse complement strand
TCACTCTCTTCTCAGTATATCTTATTAAATTTAGTTTTTCTTAATCTAGCTGATTTTCCTTTGCAACGACAAATTCCTTAACCAATCGATAGATAACAGCAAATATCGGTGTAAAGAATATCATCCCAAGTAAGCCAAAGAGATTGCCTCCAATACTAGCAGCCGCAAGCGTGAAAATAGCTGGCAAACCAATAGACTGACCTACAACTCTAGGATAAATAAGGTTTCCTTCAATCAGCTGTATAACTTGATATAGAAGAAGAGAAAGTAAGGCTTGAGTAGGACTCACTGTGAAGATAAAAATCGCTCCCACAACACAAGCAATCATAGGCCCTACATAAGGAATGAACGATAGCACTCCTGCAAAGATACCTGTCATTACTCCATAGGGTATCCCAAACACGCTGTAACCAACCGCTATCATAACTCCTATGATAACTGCTTCAATCAGCTGACTCATCAAAAATTGGTCATAAGTCTCTAGTGCTACTTGTCCAATGTAAGTCAACTTTATCACCACCTTCTCTGGAAGAAAAACTTTTAGAAGTCGACTCGTCATCGCTGCCAAATGTTCCTTACTGGATAAAAATAAAAAGGTGAAGACTATAATCAAAAAGGCATTCATCAAACTTGAAAAAATATTGCCGATATTACTAGTCAGACCTGATAAAAAACCTATCAAAGCTTGGCTAATAGAACTAGATTGTCCCTGTATGCCTGATACGATAGTTGACAACATGTCTTTGGTTACAAATTCCGAGCTGCCTAGCAATTTCCCAAGTTGAGTAAGGACTGTTGAAAGGACTGTTCCCAGCTGACTAATAGTCTGGGCTAGGGTTGGCAGCACCAAAACCAAAAGAGCAATCACGATTAAGATAAGAGCTAGGAAAACAAGTACCATGGCAATCGGACGACGCAACTCTGCCTTTACCTTCAATTTAACTAAGTACTGTTCAATTTTTTTCATAGGAACATTAAGCACAAAAGCAATAACAGCACCATAAATCAAGGTTGATATTACATCAAAGAGAGAGATTGCTCCTGATATAAAGCTCGATGCATTCAGAATTACAAGAGCAACCAGCCCTATAAAAAGTATTAACGGGGTGTATTTTTTTACTAAGTTCATAAATTCTCCTTAATAAACATGTTTAGATACGACTATACTATTTGGTTTTTCAAACTCTCGATTAAGGTAGGCTTGGTAAGTTCCTGGAGCGATAAATCCTTTGGGTGAGAGGATATCGGTGCCAGCCTGACCGACTATGGTATCAGCCAAGAGCACACAGTTTGTAGATAAGACAAAGTAGGATTTAAACTTAGATTTGATAAATTTATAAAGTTCCCCATCTGTCTCATGTCTGATTTTATAAGCGTAGGTGTAGTCTTCCTTACCATCACCTGTCATGATTTTATCTGCACTTGGCTCCCATGGAATCGTCAGTTGTTTCAATTCAGCCAACTTTTTCTGAACTGCTTTTTCCATTTCAGGCGTCAAATCTATCCCATAACCAAAAAGCGTTTTTTGACTCTCACGTTTACATAGGTCAATGTACTTGTCACGATCACAGAAATATAAGACACCATCTCCTACCATGCCAAATAAGGTCTCAGAAGACGGATCATAGTTGCCATAAGAAATAACACGGCCTTGATAGCAGATATCCACATGACCAATTGCCGAAAACAGAGAGGTCTCAGCTGTATGAACAAAAATTTCTAGCTCTGCTGTCTTACCAGACTTCACTATTCCAAGATGGATATCTTCTTCCTCATCAGCATTTTCCAGCATAAATTTGTTAATTTTTGCTAAAGTTCTTGCAGGGATGAGAGCGGCTAGGACAATAGGTAAGCTCATTCTTACACGACGTTTGAGATGGTTTTTCCCAATTTCCTCCTCAAACAAGAAACCATCACGGATATTGGACACACCATAAAGGAAAAAATAAGCCCCTAATACAAAGAGTTGAAAGACAGAATTTCCTGTAGAGGACAAAAGACTAGTCCCACCAAGAAAAACTAGTACGAGTCCATCTAGTAAGAGACGAAAACGAGGTCGAATTTTGTTTTTGCGGTAGAGAACATAGGTGACAAGGTTAATACTAGCATGAAAAATCTGATAAACTCCAATCACAAGAGCCAAAATATAAATCGGCACATCCGTCGCAAGATTGGAGCCAAGCAAATATCCCAGCACTAACAATTTAACCAGTGCAACTCCCAAGGTGTCCGTTGACTGACTTTTTTTGAAAATACGTAATACTAAATCTAAGACCGTTGCTATCCAAGCTAAAAACAGAACCAGTCGAATAACCTTTACTGGCAACCAAGTCCCCGTGACCATCAAGATGAGACCTAGCAGAACAAACAAGAACCCCTGAGCAAGTAATTTCTTACCTGTCAGACCTAAAGATAGAATTTTCGCCATATAAAAACCTTTCAACAATAAAAATTAAACACTCCGATTAAACTGACTAGTAAATAGCCAACACTACAAACAGCCTGTGCCAGCAACATATGGTGACTAGAAATGACTGTAGTAATGTCACCATCTTGTCTTATGCACTTCTAAAATTTGTTATATTGATTAGAAACCAGAGCTTATAAAAACTAGCTAAACTCGAGAGATAGACACAATTGCGACGAAAAAATGTATAACCAATTCAACTTGT
>CAUOWW010000145.1:0-2744 GCA_963508345.1 uncultured bacterium | reverse complement strand
ACCTTAATGTTGGTTCAACCCACCCAGAAGCCCTTCAAGAAGTGGTCAAAGAAAGCGGGTCTGCTATCGGTTTGGCCTTTGATGGAGACAGTGACCGTTTGATTGCTGTTGATGAAAATGGGGATATCGTTGATGGTGACAAGATCATGTACATCATCGGGAAATACTTTTCTGAAAAAGGACAATTGGCTCAAAATACAATCGTGACGACTGTGATGTCCAACCTTGGTTTCCACAAGGCCTTGGATCGCGAAGGCATTAACAAGGCAGTCACTGCAGTTGGCGACCGCTATGTTGTGGAAGAAATGAGAAAATCAGGCTACAATCTTGGTGGTGAACAGTCTGGTCATGTCATCTTGATGGATTACAATACCACAGGTGATGGTCAATTGTCTGCCGTACAATTGACTAAAATCATGAAGGAAACTGGTAAGAGCTTGTCAGAGTTGGCAGCAGAAGTAACCATCTATCCACAAAAATTAGTCAATATCCGAGTGGAAAATGCCATGAAGGAAAAGGCTATGGAAGTGCCAGCTATCAAGGCTATTATCGAGCAGATGGAAGAAGAAATGGCAGGGAATGGCCGTATCCTTGTTCGTCCAAGTGGAACAGAGCCCCTTTTACGTGTTATGGCAGAAGCGCCTACAACAGAAGAAGTGGACTACTATGTTGATACCATCGCAGATGTGGTTCGAGCTGAAATAGGAATTGACTAAATACGAGAAAACTAGATGAAAATAAAAAATTATGGTACAATAGCTTATAATATTGTTGCCGAGGGAGAAAGACATGAATCTTAAACGTGAACAAGAATTTGTTAGTCAGTATCATTTTGATGCGCGTAATTTTGAATGGGAAAATGAAAATGGAGCTCCTGAAACTAAGGTGGATGTGAACTTCCAATTGATTCAACATGACCAAGAAAATCAAGTGACTTCTTTGATTGTCGTCTTGAGTTTTATGATTGTATTTGATAAATTTGTCATCAGTGGAACCATTTCACAGGTAAACCACATCGATGGCCGTATTGTCAATGAACCAAGTGAATTGAGCCAAGAAGAAGTGGAAACTTTGGCTCGTCCAAGTTTGAACATGCTCAACCGTTTGACTTACGAAGTAACTGAAATTGCATTAGACTTACCAGGAATCAATTTGGAGTTCTAATATGAAACTAGCTGTTATCACAGATTCCTCTGCTTATCTCATTGCAGAGACCTTGCAAAGAGAAGATTTATTTGTCTTGGATATTCCTGTCAATATTGATGGTGAGGAATATGTTGAAGGTATCAATCTGACTGCTGAAGAATTTTACCAAAAAATGGCTCAGGCTTCTGAATTACCTAAGACCAGTCAACCAAGTATTGCCAAGTTAGATGAGATTCTAACTTCGCTCAAAGAACAAGGCTATACACATGCCTTGGGGCTTTTCCTATCTTCTGGAATTTCAGGTTTTTACCAAAATATCCAGTATATGATAGAAGAATATGAGGGCTTAACCATTGCCTTTCCAGACACTTTTATTACAAGTGCTCCTCTGGGTATCATGGTTGAAAGTGTCTTTAACTGGCGAGACCAGGGCGATGATTTTGCCATTATTCAGGATAAGCTAGCTATTCAGATTAGCCACACATCTGCTTTCATCATGGTGGATGACTTGGATCACTTGGTGAAAGGTGGACGTCTTTCAAATGGTGCTGCTATTTTGGGCAATCTGCTAAGCATTAAGCCAATCCTCTATTTCAACGACCAAGGTGTGATTGAAGTGTACGAAAAAGTTCGTACGGAAAAGAAAGCAACCAAGCGCTTGATTGAAATCATTAAGGAAACCACAGCTTCAGGCCAATACCGTGTCATTGTCATTCACGGAAATGCTCCTGAAAAGGCTGAAGAATTGCGTCAGCACTTGCTAGATTCTGGGGTAGGTACGGATATTTCACTTGCTACATTTGGTAGTGTCATTGGGACCCACCTGGGATCAGGAAGCATTGCTCTGGGTTATATTCCAGTGATTTAGTTAGCACTTCTAGACTAGTTAAGAAGGCTTGTATCTTAGAAATTGAACACGGACTACCTGCTTCTTGAAAAAAGATGCCTGTCTTGCCTTTCATGGAAAGTCAGCGCCATTCCCTATTTTTCATGGGCAGCTAAGGTCCTTTGTATCTTGATAATTGAACACGCCTGGAACTCTGTGTGAAAAAGATAGTTCTTCCAAGGAGTAGACACTTCTTGATCAGAACTCCTATTTTCACTTTGTGTTCCTACAGGCTTTGTATCTTAGACAGGAGTAGAGATGAGTATTCGAGTAATTATTGCTGGTTTTAAGGGAAAGATGGGCCAAGCTGCTTGTCAGATGGTCTTGGCTGATCCAGACTTGGACTTGGTAGCAGTTTTGGATCCTTTTGAGTCTGAGTCAGAATGGCAGGGTATTCCTGTTTTCAAGGATAAGACTGATTTAGCAGGCTTTAAAGCGGATGTCTGGGTAGATTTTACTACTCCAGCTGTTGCCTATGAAAATACACGTTTTGCTCTTGAAAATGGTTTTGCTCCAGTAGTTGGAACAACAGGTTTCACAAGTGAAGAAATTGCAGAGCTAAAAGAATTTTCTCGTGCCCAAGCTTTGGGTGGCTTGATTGCTCCTAACTTTGCCTTGGGTGCTGTCTTGCTCATGCAATTTGCGACGCAGGCTGCCAAATATTTCCCAAATGTGGAGATTATCGAGCTTCATCATGACAAGAAAAAGGATG
>CAUOWW010000144.1:0-2779 GCA_963508345.1 uncultured bacterium | reverse complement strand
CGTTACCAAAAACTCGTTTTGATGACCGATGCCGATGTCGATGGAGCCCACATTCGTACCCTTCTTTTGACCTTGATTTATCGTTATATGAAACCAATCCTAGAAGCTGGTTATGTTTATATTGCCCAACCACCAATCTATGGCGTCAAGGTTGGAAGTGAGATTAAAGAATACATTCAGCCAGGTGCAGATCAAGAAATCAAACTCCAAGAAGCCTTAGCCCGTTATAGTGAAGGTCGAACCAAACCGACCATTCAGCGTTATAAAGGTCTTGGTGAAATGGATGATCATCAGTTATGGGAAACAACCATGGATCCCGAACATCGCTTAATGGCCAGAGTTTCTGTGGATGATGCTGCAGAAGCAGATAAAATCTTTGATATGTTGATGGGGGATCGAGTAGAACCTCGTCGTGAGTTTATTGAAGAAAATGCTGTCTATAGTACACTTGATGTCTAAAAAATCGGGAGAAGTGGTTCCCTTGGTCTAAAAAATATGATATAATCATTACGATTGTTTCAAGTAAAAAAGGAGTTTAATATGTCTGCTAGACTAGTAATTTATTTAATAATTGCAGTTGCAGTTTTATTGGTCATTGCCTATGCTATCGCAATCTATGTAAGGAAGCGCAATGAAAGTAAATTAGCAATTTTAGAAGAGAAAAAAGAAGAGCTGTACAATCTGCCAGTTAATGATGAAGTTGAAGCTGTAAAAAATATGCACTTGATTGGACAAAGTCAAGTGACTTTCCGTGAATGGAATCAAAAATGGGTTGATTTATCTCTTAATTCTTTTGCCGATATTGAAAATAATCTTTTCGAGGCAGAAGGCTACAATAACTCATTCCGTTTTTTCAAAGCGAGTCATCAAATTGATCAAATCGAGAGTCAAATAACCTTGATTGAAGAAGATATTGCGGCAATTCGCAATGCCTTGGCAGATTTGGAGAAACAAGAGTCTAAAAATAGTGGACGTGTTCTGCATACCTTGGACTTGTTTGAAGAGTTACAACACCGAGTTGCTGATCATTCTGAAGAATATGGACAAGGGTTGTCTGAAATCGAAAAACAATTGGAAAATATCCAATCAGAGTTTTCTCAGTTTGTAACTTTAAACTCGTCTGGTGACCCAGTAGAAGCTGCTGTGATTTTGGATAATGCTGAAAATCATATCTTGGCTTTGACACATATTGTTGATCGTATACCAGCAGTTGTAACAACATTATCTAAAGAGCTACCTGATCAGCTAGAAGATTTGGAGGATGGTTACCGTAAGCTTTTAGATGCTAATTATCATTTTGCTGAAACGGATATTGAAGCACGTTTCCAACTGCTTTATGAAGCTCTCAAGAAAAATCATGAGAATATTGCGCAATTAGAATTGGATAATGCAGAGTACGAAAATACTCAAATCCAAGAAGAGATTAATGCACTTTATGATATTTTTACACGAGAAATTGCTGCACAGAAAGTGGTAGAAAGTTTAGTAGCAACACTTCCTACTTATCTTCAACATATGAAAGATAGTAATACTGTTTTAGTGGATGATATTCAACGACTAAGCCAGAATTATCTACTTTCTGAAATAGATGTTAGTCATGTTCATAGATTGCAATCTGAATTAGACTCTTTGGAAGAATCTGTATTAGCATTAACTTCTGAACAAGAGGAATATTTTGAGCCATATTCATTACTTGAAGAACGTTTGGAAAACTTACAAGCAACTTTGAAAGAAATTGAGGATGAGCAAGTTGAACTTAGTCAACGTCTTGCTCAGATTGAAAAAGATGATATCAATGCTCGCCAGAAAGCAAATGTTTATGTTAATCGTCTTCATACAATTAAGAGATATATGGAAAAACGCAATCTTCCAGGTATTCCTCAGAATTTCTTGCAGTTGTTCTTTACAGCAAGTAACCATACAGAAGAGTTAATGGCTGAACTAGAAGAAGCTCAGGTCAATATCGAAGTTGTAAATCGTATGCTTGAGATTACAACAAATGATATGGAAGCACTTGAAGATGAAACTTATGATATTGTTAAATATGCAACTTTGACTGAACAATTACTACAGTATTCGAACCGTTATCGCTCATTTGATGAACGAATTCAAGAAGCCTTTAATGAATCATTAGAAATCTTTGAAAAAGAATTTGATTACCATGCTTCATTTGATAAGATTTCGCAAGCTTTGGAAGTTGCAGAACCTGGTGTAACCAACCGTTTTGTTACTTCATATGAAAAGACACGTGAGACAATTCGTTTCTAACAAAAAAAGATATGGTTCTGTGAGAAGCAGAACCAAATCTTTTTTATTATTGTCTATAAAATCTTGTATGATAAAATATCAAGATAAAAAATTGGAGAGTATTAAAAAAGCAAGTGAAAACCTCGTTTTGTGCTGTAAGGTTCAAAAAACTTTTTAATCTCTCCCAAATGTTATTTTGTTGGAATCGAAATTCCAATTAATTTTTCTGAATAGAGGGTTTTGATATTGGCCTCATCAATAGAGTCCTTATCAATTTTACGTTTCAAGAAAAATTCTTGAATAGCTTCGATTTCAGTTTCGCGAATAGCACGGTGTTTGTTTGAAATGAGGATTTCATAGTGAAGCGGAGCTTGGGTAAAAATAACATCTGTATTTCCCGCAGAATAGACCTCAACAAGGGTTGCATCGGTACTTTCTAGCTGGCTTTTTACAAGTTGCGAGTGTGAGTTTGTCGTATTGATAAGCTTCATAACATTTCCTCCGATTTTCTAATTCTATTATAGCACTTTTT
>CAUOWW010000143.1:0-2794 GCA_963508345.1 uncultured bacterium | reverse complement strand
CCTGATCACCGTCTATATAAGCAACTCGATTAGAATCTTTCTTAACTTGACCAGCCTGATATCGTCCAAGTTCATAGGAACAAACACTTAGGGCAAGGACCGCCACTGAACCTGCTACATATTTTTTATTGATTTTCATTCTTGCCTCTTTTCTTAACTTTATTTGATTCACTATAAAATAATAAACCAGTTAATTAACTAGTTAATAGTTTACTCTTTTTAGTATTGCTTGTCAAGAATTTTTCGTATATACATAATAAAAATGAAAGCCTATTTATCGAGACTTTCATTTTTCATTAGTTGATTTTTCCTTACTTACAGATGGAGAATTACTTTCTTTTTAACAACGCAAGTAATTTTTCTGCTTCTGCCATGATACCATTATTATCCATGGTTTGGAGGTTCAAATTATTCCGTAAACCAGCTAGGGTTTCTGTTGCATTAGCCTTCAGACTAGCATCTGTTACTTTAGCAAGTAAAGCTTCTGCTTCTTTAAGTTTTGCTTCTACTTTTTCAGTCTCTACTTGAGGGACTTCAGCTTCATCTGTGTTATCTTTAACTTCTTCCTCTTTATCTTTTTCATCCGTACTCGGTTTATAAAGATTATCTACTGAAGGGCTCAAACTTGAGTGATTCTCCTTTTCATTAGATTCAGGAGGAGTTGACTCATCTACTTCATGATGTTCTTCCTTTTCTTCATCATGTTTACTATCTTTGTCTGCTTTATTTTTACGAACATGGTCACTTGCGTTTCCCCATCCATTATCTGAATGCGGACGTTCGTTTGGATGTTCTACATAGTATTTTACAGTCGCAAAGAGATCCTCAAGGCTATAACCCTTAGGTGCTTCATAGAGTCCTTCGTCAAACCAGCCAAATTTAATGTTATGGTAATGGTCGTAATGAGGTATAATTAAGCTACCATTTTTAACTTCAACAGTATGTTGTAGATTGTAAGGAATATGATCAAGTGGGACCTTCTTAGCTGCTTTCACTTTATTATAGATTGCTTCTACTCCTTTAACCTCAGTTTTTCCTGAACCCTGATTCTCTGTTGAAGGAGGCGTCAAACCTTTCTCTTTAGCATAAGCCTGAGCTGCCACTCTTTCAGCTTCAGACAAGCTCTCTTTCTTAATCCAGTGACTATGGCTCATATGCGGAGTTACATAAGCATCTCCCTCATCACTGGTAATATCACGAATGTCAAAGATATATCCATCTTCTGTTGTATACTTACCTGCTAATTTCGCTAATTTAATTTCATCATCTGTATAAGCAATTTGAGCATTTGGTTTGCCAAGACGTTCTGGATGGGTAATTAGTGCTAGGAATGCCAATAAGTCATCTACCAATTTTCCTTTATTAGAAGATTCATCATTCAAGCGTTCTGCTAATTTGTCTAAGGCTTGGAAATCAGAAGTACGACCCTTATTTTCAGACAAGGCTTTATGAGCCTCGGACAATAAATTATATGCTTTATCATAAAATTCTTGGTCACGAGGAGCGACATTTTCTTTCTTCGCAACTAGAGCGTGTGTCTCTTGAGTTTTCTTAGACAAGAAATTTTCAATAGTGTCAATATTATCCTTAGCCAGGTCTTTAGCTAGAACATAACGACTAACGCCCTTATCCTCGATAATATATCCGTCTCCAACTTTTCTAACAACCTGGTTGACATCAAGTTCAGTCGGTTTATTTTCCACTGGTGCTTGAGGTTTGGTAGTAGGGGCTGGCTTCAGAGGAGTAACACTTGGCAAGACACTGCCATTTTGTCCTTTGACAGCTACCATACGAGCCAATTTTTCTTCCAGCGGTGACATTTGTGAATAAGGAATAAAGTGATAATGGTCTCCGTGGGGCACTGCGACACCATTAGCTGTACGTTTGATGATTTGTGCCGGATCAAAGACGAGGCCATCCGATTCTACATGTCGTTCTGATAAAGGTTTGGCATACAATTCACGTAAGAGTGTTGAAATGTCTTCCCCTTGATTTTGATGATAAGTTGGAGTAACAGTCAGATTTGGAGTCTCTGTCAAACTTGGTTGAGCTGGTTTAGCATTATCACTACTTGATTTACTTGAACTTGTAGCAGAATGTGAGCTCTGCTTCCCATTCCAATAAGCTTGGGCGGCAGCTAATTCTCCTGCAGACAAATCACTCTTAGGGATATAGTGGAAATGATTGCCATGCGGTACAACAAAAGCATCGCCTGTATCTTCAATCACATCTGTCGGACTAAAGACATACCCATCGTCCGTTGTATAGGCTCCTCCAGTTCCTCGATTTGATGCTTGCGTATTGAGATTAAAGTTTGGTTTAATCGGTGAACTTGGTGTTGAACTTGGTTTCGGATTGTCAGAATGACTTTGAACTGGCTGACCTCCAATTGGTAGATTTCGAGCCAATTTTTCTTCCAAAGCAGACATTTGCGAATAAGGAATGAAATGGAAATGATCTCCGTGAGGAACTGCAACACCATTGGCAGTTCGTTTTGTAATCTGTGCTGGGTCAAATACTAAGCCATCAGACTCCACATGACGTTGGCTAAGTGGCAAGTCGTACAATTCTTGAAGAAGACTAGCTAAATCCTCACTTTGACTTTCAGGAGCTGTTGCAGAATCTTGAGGAGACTCAGATTGACTTGTTCTCACACTAGATTTTGTTTCAGCTCTGCTCGAACGATACTCAACTGTACTTAATTGACCACCTTTTCCAGATAGGAAGGCTTGAGCAGCTGCTAATTCACTAGCAGACAAGTCACTCTTAGGAATATAGTGGAAGTGATTGCCAT
>CAUOWW010000142.1:0-2834 GCA_963508345.1 uncultured bacterium | reverse complement strand
AAAATAGCCCAAGCGTTCTCACCCGTGTGAGTTTGAATAATAGACCCTGTCTCCAATACTGAAATTGGCTTTTCAACATAAGGTTGCAAATTGTCTTTCATCTCTTTTGCCCAATCAGAACTACCAGAATATGAAATTCCAATCTCTGCTACAGAACGATCAGATAGCAATGTTATCAACTCATCCAACCATTTTTTAAAAGTTTTAGCTCCACGCCCTTTAACCATTGGTTGCAATTCATGGTCCTTCATCTGCATGACAACACGTATATTGAGAAGTGAGCTCAACAATCCAGTTACACGGCCAATTCGTCCACCTTTTACTAGATTTTCTAGAGTAGAAACGCCAATATAAAGCTCCGTATGGTTTTTTACTTCTTCTACATGAGATAAAATTTCCTCCATATCTTTGCCTTCTTGTGCTAATTTAGCAGCTTCTACAACTTGGAATTTCAAGGCTTGGTCAGTGAAGGAACTGTCAATAACTGTTACGTCAGCAGTAGATAAACTAGCACCTTGGCGCGCTGCTTCTACAGTACCTGAAAGGGCATGGGACATATGAATAGCAAGAATCTGACTGCCATCCTTGCACAAGTCTTCAAAAACTTCAGCGAAAACACCTACAGGTGGTTGACTTGTTTTCGGAAGATTCTTAGCTTCTTGCATCAAGTGAAGAAATTTACCTTCTTCTTTTAAATCAGCATCCGAATAAACAACATTATCAATCATTACAGATAGAGGAACTACCGTGATATCTAATTGCTTTACTAATTCTGGCTCAATAGTAACAGATGAATCGGTAACAATCTTAATTTTTGTCATAGTATCAATCTTTCTATTTTAGGATTCAGATTGGTTTTCTTACTTTTAATTATATCAAAAAAAGATTAAAAATTCTAATGGAGTCAATCAAATTTTCCTTAAAAATTTGATATAATCAACTTATAAGAAAAGAGGTGTCCTATGATTAAAAAAATCTATCCCATTTTAACTATTTTACTAGGTGCTGGCATTTATGCTTTTGGTCTAACCTATTTTGTAGTTCCCCATCATCTCTTCGAAGGAGGGGCTACAGGCATTACTCTTATTACCTTTTATCTTTTTGAAATTCCTGTTTCCCTCATGAATCTGCTGATTAATATTCCTCTATTCATCCTAGCTTGGAAAATATTTGGAGCAAAATCTCTCTACTCTAGTTTGCTCGGAACCTTGGCTTTATCTGCATGGCTAGCTTTTTTTGAGCGTATTCCCCTTCATATTGATCTTCAAGGTGATTTACTAATTACTGCCCTTATATCTGGAATTCTATTAGGAATTGGTCTTGGAATTATCTTTAACGCTGGAGGTACAACGGGTGGAACAGATATTCTAGCCCGTATCCTCAACAAATACACTCATTTCTCCATGGGGAAACTGCTTTTTATCTTAGATTTTTGTATTCTCATGCTCATTCTCCTTATTTTTAAGGATTTGAGATTGGTTACTTACACTCTGCTCTTTACTTTCATTGTATCCCGAGTGATTGATTTGATTGGAGAAGGAGGATACGCAGGTAAAGGATTTATGATTATTACCAAACGTCCTGACCAACTTGCTAAGGCTATTAATGATGACCTAGGAAGAGGTGTTACTTTTATCTCAGGGCAAGGCTACTATAGTCAAAAAGATTTGAAAATCATCTACTGTATTGTCGGAAGAAATGAAATTGTTAAAATGAAAGAAATGATTCATCGAATCGATCCTCAAGCCTTTATAACTATTACAGAAGCCCATGAAATCCTAGGAGAAGGATTCACCTTTGAAAAAGAATAAAAAGAGGTAGTGTAGTGACCTCAGAAGTTAGACTAAATCATCTATCTTTCAGGTCACAGACAACCTCTTTTTTGTTTACTTATATTCTTGAGACCAATTCCTAGCTACTTCTTCATCTGCCTTTAACTGATCCACCAATTGGTCAACAGAATCAAATTTTGTCATATCACGAATGCGATCAAGCCAATAAACCATGACGGTCTCACCATAAATATCTTGATTAAAATCAAAAATATTGACTTCAAAACGTGCTTCTTCTCCATCAAAGGTCTCATTTTTCCCGACACTAGCCATAGCACGATACTTCTGCCTTTGAATCTCAACATCAACGACATAAACACCATCTGCTGGCATATAAGTACGGTCTAAAAGCACCAAATTAGCTGTCGGATAACCAATCGTACGACCACGAGCATTACCATGAACCACCATGCCTCTTGATGGAAGCGGTGCCCCCAAAAGTTCTCCTGCTTCTTTCACATTTCCGTCTAAAATAGCTTGACGGATACGTGTTGAACTAATCTTTCCTTTCTCATCTTCTACAGGTGGAACAATGATAACTTCTCCATCAAAGTAATCCTTTAAGTCTTCTGCCGTTTTTTGGTCAGAACCAAATGTATAATCAAAACCTGCAACAATAATTTTGGCATTCATAGCCTTGATATAAGTTGCAAAAAATTCTTCTGCCGTGAGACTAGCAAATTGACTACTAAAATCAAGGAGATATAATTCTTCTACTCCTTCACGCTTTAGTTTCCTCTCACGTTCAGCAGGGTTCAAAATATGTAAAAATAGGTCAGGATGATAAGGCTCTAAAGCGATCTTTGGAGATTCATTAAAGGTCATAACGACGATAGGCAATAAATCCTTTCTCGCAGCCTTATTGGCAACACGAAATAATTCTTGATGCCCCTTATGTATACCATCAAAATAGCCGAGAACCACGACTGAATCAGATGGTGTGCCAATATCTTTTTGGTTTTTTATAGGAATAGTAATAATCATAAAATAATTATATCATAG
>CAUOWW010000141.1:0-2848 GCA_963508345.1 uncultured bacterium | reverse complement strand
CTAATATAGCGGATGTGCTAGCACCACATACCGTACTATGTTATCACACTTTCTTCATTTTTGCAAGGGAATTAGAAGATTTTTTTATTTAACGTAGATAATTCCCAACTTCCCAAAAGCCACATCTCCACGGATAATCAAGGTTTTGCTGGTTGGGGCTAGAGGAGCATCTGCCTTAGCTGCACCAAAGGATGTTTCTACTTTCAAATCGACACGCCAGTGTTGTGGAACATAGACGGTTGCATTTCCGAAAGCAACTTCTATATTTAAAGTTGCAAAATCACCTAACATCTCTGCATTGTCATAGTAGATTTTTGCATCCCCAAAAGCAACTTCCACTTGATCAGCTACAAGATCTTGATCTTGCTTATAGAAAGTACCACTACCAAAAGCGACTTCTTTATCCGTGACGACTGTTCGCTCACCGTTGTACCACCATTTTTTCCCATTCCAAAACTTACTTGAGTGAGTGAGATAGCCAACACCTATCACTGCTAAGATACTAGCCCAAAATAGAGACTGATTTGGGATAGGCAAAATGTTATAAAAATGATTTGCAATCATTAAGGCTACTAGAGCGGTAAAAACTGCTGACGTCAGGTGACGACGAAGCAAAGATTCAACTGACTGGTAGGCAAAAAATGCAATACCGAGCAAGGGCCAAATTTGCCCACCGAATGAAGGGATTCCAAAATTCCCCTGCAATAATACTAAAGCCGCCAAAATAAGCAACACAATACCAAATGCTTTCTTTTTCATGTTCTTACCTCATGTTTCTTAGATTTTCTTTTAGGAGGGATTGGTAATGTCGTGAGACATGAACCTCCTTGTGGGTCTGATAAAAGGAAATGGTGCCCGTTCCTGAAAAGGACTTGTCCACCGAGTAAACCTGACGGATATTTGCAATAGTTGACTTGGATACCCGACTAAAATAGCGAGGAAGGATAGCCTCTAACTCATAGAGTTTAAGCCGAACCTCATAGGCATCTTTCTGGGTATGGGCATAAATCTTGCTACCTTCCGTCTCAAAGAAGAGAATTTCCGATAAGTCCAGATAATATTCACCCGTCCCCTTGTAAAAAATCAACCTCGGAGACTTGGACTCTTGCAAGAGGCGCTGTAAATCCGCAATCTCATCTGTCAAAGTCGCTGCCTTGATGACAATTTCAGTTTCCTCTAAATTGCTGTCAATTTCGATTCGTAACTTCATTCCATCTCCTTTCTGACTCTACTATATCAAAGCCAAAATAAGAAAACAAGAGCAAAAAAGCAAGTGGTTACTTTAACCCCGTAAGTGGTTGTAAGGCTACCTTAACTTACAGGTCAACATAGAAAGAAAAGCACACCCCACACAAGACCACAAATATAGCCAACCACTACATCCTTGGGGAAATGCACTCCACCCAAAACTCTCACTAGACCTAGGAGGGCTGACAAGACCAACAAGATAATCCCTACAGATAAACTAGCATGTAAGCAAGCCGTGGAGATAATGGTTGCTGAAAAGACATGACGACTGGGCATAGACTGACCAGGACTATCTCTGTCAAGCAAGGGGTTAATATCCCATTCCTCATAAGGCCTAGGGGCATTGATTTTCTTACGAAGAAAGGACAAAATCACAAAACCTGATGCAGGAATAAACACATACATCAAGGCCTGTTTCCCAAATCCTTCTCGGAAATAGATAGTGGTTAACAAGGTCAGATAAACTATAGGCATAACCACCGTCATGAACCGATTGAAAGCTCTTAGCAATCTCAGAAAGAAAGGATTGTTTTCAGTCTTACCAGCGATGTGGTCATACCATTCTTGATAATTTTTCATATATTTTCTCATCACTTACTCAAATTTTGCTTATAGGGAAGCACTTGTCTTCTAGTATAGTGCAGAAAAAGAAGGCCGTCAAGCCTTCTTTTGGTTTATTCTTCTGCTACATCTTCTGTAAACTGACTGTTGTAGAGATCAGCATAGAAGCCAGCTTGCGCCATTAGCTCATCATGATTGCCTTGCTCGATGATATTGCCATCTTTCATGACCAGAATCAGATCAGCATTTCGGATAGTTGATAAGCGGTGGGCGATGACAAAGGAAGTTCTGCCTTCCATCAAACGATCCATAGCTTTCTGAAGCAATTCCTCCGTCCGAGTATCGACAGAAGAGGTCGCCTCATCTAAAATCAAGAGTGGTGAATCTTTCAGCAAAGCACGAGCGATAGTTAAGAGTTGTTTTTGTCCGACAGACAAGGTTACTGTATCATCCAAGACAGTATCATAACCATCTGGCAGGGTCATGATAAAGTGGTGAATCCCTACAGCCTTGCTGGCTTCAATCACGCGCTCATCACTAATCCCCTTTTGGTTATAGATCAGATTGTCTCGGATAGTACCTTCAAAGAGCCAGGTGTCTTGCAAGACCATTGAAAAGGCATCGTGCACTTCCGAACGCTTCATCTCTTTGGTATCCACACCATCGATGCGGATACTTCCCTTATCAATCTCATAGAACTTCATCAAAAGATTGACAATGGTTGTCTTCCCAGCTCCTGTCGGTCCGACAATGGCAACCTTTTGACCTGCATGAGCGGTCGAAGAAAAGTCATGGATAATAGTTCGATCTGGTGTGTAGCCAAATGAAACTCTTTCAAAGACCACTTGACCTTTCATATCGCTCAATTGTCTTGCTTTATGGGATTCATCTTCCATCTCCTCTTCAGCTAGGAATTCGAAGACACGTCCCATTGCCGCACTAGCCTGCTGCAGACTGGTAATCCCTTGGGCGATTTGAGAAAGGGGCTGAGAAAAGATACGAACGTAGGCCATAAAGGCAACGATAATCCCGATACTAA
>CAUOWW010000140.1:0-2863 GCA_963508345.1 uncultured bacterium | reverse complement strand
CGTTGATTTAACAACGTTTCTAGCCCCTCGGATTTTATCCGAAGGGCTATTTTTGTATTTAGGGGGCAAAAAAGGGGCAAAACTTTTTAAGAAAGCTCAGCTACCAACAAATACGATTCAGCCATATAATTGAAAATGATGGAAAAAAGGGTGAATTTATGATATACTCTAACATAGGACCTTTTTAGAAATTTTGAAAGAGTATTAAAAATTTAAAATGAGAAAAATTGTTATCAATGGTGGCTTGCCCCTACAAGGTGAGATTACCATTAGTGGCGCAAAAAATAGTGTAGTAGCTTTGATTCCAGCTATTATTTTGGCAGACGATATTGTGACTTTGGATTGTGTACCAGATATCTCTGATGTTGCTAGTCTTGTCGAAATCATGGAGTTAATGGGTGCTACCGTTAAGCGTTATGACGATGTGTTAGAGATTGATCCAAGAGGTGTTCAAAATATTCCAATGCCTTATGGGAAAATCAATAGTCTTCGTGCATCTTATTATTTTTATGGAAGTCTTTTAGGTCGCTTTGGCGAAGCCACTGTTGGTTTACCTGGTGGATGTGATTTGGGACCGCGCCCTATCGACCTACATCTCAAGGCTTTTGAAGCTATGGGTGCTACTGTTAGCTACGAGGGAGATAACATGAAGTTATCTGCTAAAGATACAGGACTCCATGGCGCCAGTATTTACATGGATACAGTTAGTGTCGGTGCAACGATTAATACGATGATTGCTGCGGTTAAAGCAAATGGGCGTACCATTATTGAAAATGCAGCCCGTGAACCTGAGATTATTGATGTTGCTACTCTCTTGAATAACATGGGTGCCCATATCCGTGGTGCTGGAACCAATATTATCATTATTGATGGAGTTGAAAGCTTGCATGGAACACATCATCAGGTAATTCCAGACCGTATTGAAGCAGGGACATATATTTCCTTGGCTGCTGCAGTGGGTAAGGGGATTCGTATAAATAATGTTCTTTACGAACACCTAGAAGGATTCATTGCTAAGTTAGAGGAAATGGGAGTTCGAATGACTATATCCGAGGATAGTATTTTTGTCGAAGAACAGTCTAATTTGAAAGCAATCAATATTAAGACAGCTCCTTACCCAGGCTTTGCTACTGACTTGCAACAACCGATTACCCCTCTTTTGCTAACAGCTAATGGTCGTGGTACAATTGTTGATACGATTTATGAAAAACGTGTAAACCATGTTTTTGAATTAGCTAAGATGGACGCAGATATATCAACAACAAATGGTCATATTTTATATATAGGTGGTCGTGCTTTGAGTGGGGCACGTGTTAAAGCGACTGACTTAAGAGCTGGTGCAGCTTTAGTTATTGCTGGTTTGATGGCTGAGGGACAAACTGAAATTACCAATATCGAGTTTATCTTACGTGGTTATTCTGATATTATCGAAAAATTACGTAATCTAGGAGCGGATATTACACTTGTTGAGGATTAAACCGTAGAGGTGTTTATGAATATTTGGACCAAATTAGCAATGTTTTCTTTTTTTGAAACGGATCGCTTGTATTTGCGTCCTTTCTTTTTTAGTGATAGTCAGGACTTTCATGAGATAGCTTCGAATCCAGAAAATCTTCAATTTATTTTTCCAACGCAGGCAAGTCTAGAAGAAAGTCAGTATACACTGGCTAATTACTTTATGAAGTCCCCTTTGGGAGTGTGGGCAATTTGTGACCAGAAAAATCAACAAATGATTGGTTCTATTAAATTTGAGAAGTTAGATGAAATCAAAAAAGAAGCAGAGCTTGGCTATTTTTTGAGAAAAGATGCTTGGTGTCAAGGATTTATGACAGAAGTTGTAAAAAAACTTTGCCAACTTTCTTTTGAAGAATTTGACTTAAAACAATTATCCATTATAACCCATCTTGAAAATGAAGCTAGCCAAAAGGTTGCTCTTAAGTCTGGATTTAGTTTGTTTCGTCAGTTTAAGGGAAGTGATCGCTACACAAGAAAAATGCGGGATTATCTTGAATTTCGGTATGTAAAAGGAGAATTCAATGAGTAAGCATCAGGAAATTCTAAGTTATTTGGAGGAATTACCAGTAGGTAAAAGGGTCAGTGTTCGTAGTATTTCCAATCATCTGGGAGTCAGTGATGGAACGGCCTATCGGGCTATCAAGGAAGCTGAAAACCGTGGAATTGTAGAGACTCGCCCAAGAAGTGGTACTATCCGTGTTAAATCTCAGAAAGTTGCTATCGAAAGATTAACATTTGCAGAAATTGCAGAAGTGACTTCTTCTGAGGTTCTGGCTGGGCAAGAAGGTTTAGAGAGAGAATTTAGTAAGTTCTCAATCGGTGCCATGACTGAGCAAAATATCTTATCTTATCTTCATGATGGGGGACTCTTGATTGTCGGAGACCGAACCCGTATTCAGTTGTTAGCCTTGGAAAATGAAAATGCAGTTCTAGTTACAGGTGGATTTCAGGTCCATGATGATGTGCTAAAACTGGCTAATCAAAAAGGGATTCCTGTTCTGAGAAGCAAGCATGATACTTTCACTGTCGCGACCATGATCAATAAAGCCTTGTCAAATGTCCAAATCAAGACTGATATTCTGACAGTTGAGAAACTTTATCGCCCGAGTCATGAGTATGGTTTTCTGAGAGAGACTGACACAGTCAAAGATTATTTGGACTTAGTACGTAAGAATCGAAGCAGTCGTTTTCCAGTTATTAACCAACATCAGGTTGTCGTTGGAGTTGTAACTATGAGAGATGCTGGTGACAAGTCACCAAGTACCACAATTGATAAAGTCATGTCTCGTAGTCTATTTTTAGTTGGATTATCGACAAATATTGCCAATGTGAGTCAACGGATGATTGC
>CAUOWW010000139.1:0-2911 GCA_963508345.1 uncultured bacterium | reverse complement strand
GAACCGATTTCCATCAAACGTTTGATGTTCAAGTTTACTTCACGACGAAGGTCACCTTCAACTTTGATTGCATCCACTTCACGACGGATAGCATCTTCTTGATCTGATGTAAGATCACGTACACGAACATCTTCTGAGATTCCAGCAGCAGCCAAAATTTTCTTAGATGTTGCAAGTCCGATACCATAAACATAAGTCAATGAGATTACTACGCGTTTGTCATTTGGAATGTCAACTCCAGCAATACGAGCCATGTTTTCTCCTTTCTATCTTATCCTTGACGTTGTTTGTGTTTTGGATTTGCTGGGCAAATTACCATAACACGACCATTACGACGAATTACTTTACAGTATTCGCAAATTGGTTTGACCGATGGTCTTACTTTCATTTCTTATCCCTCCAAGTTTTTCGATTATTTAAAGCGGTAAGTGATACGTCCACGTGTCAAGTCATATGGACTCATTTCGACAGTAACACGATCTCCCGCTAAAATACGAATATAGTTTTTACGAATTTTACCAGAAACTGTTGCTAAAATCTGATGTCCATTTTCAAGTTCAACCGTAAACATTGCATTCGGCATTGTATCAACTACTTTGCCTTCAACTTCAATCACATCGTCTTTTGCCACGCAAAAGCACCTCCATAAATTTCGATTCGATGCCTCTAGACACAGAGACAACAATTATAAGTCAGACTATCTCAGTATAACATTTGTAGCGGATTTTTGCAAGTGTGAAAAACGCTTTATTTCAAATTTGTCAATACTTTTTCGATATCTGAGAAGACATCATTGATATCTTGATTACCTTCGATGTCATGAACCAAACCTTTGGCACGGTAGTGAGCAATGATTGGTTCCCCTTGAGCAATATTTACATCCAAACGACGTTTTACTGTCTCGGGCTTATCATCTTCACGTTGGTAATAATCTTCTTCTTTATAGTCAACTGGTGGGTTAAAGACCTTGTGGAAAGTTTCTCCAGTTACGCGGTGGATGATACGACCACTCAAACGTTCCAAGAGGCTGTCTGGATTCACTTCGATGTTGATAACACCTTCTAATTCGATGCCAAGTTCAGCCAATGTTTTATCCAAGGCATGAGCTTGTTCGATTGTACGTGGGTAACCATCCAACAAGAATCCTGTTTCTTTAATATCATCTTGTGAAAGACGTTCTTTTACGATTCCATTTGTAACTTCGTCAGGAACCAATTCACCCTTGTCAATGTATGACTTAGCAAGAACACCCATTTCAGTTTGATTTGCCATTGCAGCGCGGAACATATCACCTGTTGAGATATGTGCAACATGGAATTGTTCTACGATTTTTGCTGCTTGAGTTCCCTTACCTGCACCAGGTAAGCCCATAATCAAAAGATTCATGATTTGATCTCCTTATTTTATTTTTAAATAGAAGCAAAAAGTCTTTTCACCCCTATTTAAAAACAAAATAGAAGAGGGGAGACCAAACTCTCACAAATGTCAGAGTTTAAACCTCCACTCCCTCAGCATTTACCAATTCAGTAAATACTCTTATTCTGTTCTGTCCATGAAACCAACATACTTACGTTTCAATAGGTAACCTTCCAATTGTTTGATTCCTTCAATACCTGTAGAGATAATGATCAAAAGACTAGTTCCTCCAAAAGCAACTGCTTCTGAAAGTCCGAAAACATCCTTTGCTACAATCGGTAAAATAGAAATCACACCAAGGAAGAGGGAACCAACAGTTGCAAGACGACGAAGAAGTTTAGACATATATTCTTCTGTACCTTTACCAGGACGAACTCCATGGATATAGGCACCGCTCTTTTGTAGGTTCTCTGCCGCTTTTTCAGGATTAATCTGCACAAACGTATAGAAGAATGTAAAGAGAATAATCAACAAAGCATACATGGCAATACCAGTTGGTGAAGTTGTTGCCAACATTTCTTGTGCCGTTCTTACCCAAGCCCAATCATGACCTGTAGCGCTCAAAAACTGAAGAATAGCCGCTGGCGCTGCAGTAATCGAACTTGCAAAGATAACAGGGATAACTCCAGCAGGGTTTACCTTCAAAGGAAGGTAAGAGCTAGATGGAGCACCTTGTGCAACCTTAGTATATTGGATTGGAATTTTGTATTCTGCTTGTTGAACATAGGTTGTAAAGTAAATGATCAACAAAACAGTAATAATCAAAATGATTACAAAAATAATAGATGAGTTGATACGGTCACTTGGGACGTTCACAAAGTAGTCCACATAGATGCCCTGAATCATCTCTGGAATTGAGGCAACAATCCCAGCAAAGATAATCATAGAAACACCATTTCCGTATCCCTTATCTGTAATTTGCTCTCCCAACCACGTCACAATCATGCTACCAGCTGTTAAGATGATACCAATCATGATAAAGACTTGTGGAGTAAGAGCTGTTTTCAACAATTGAGCTCCAGCCAAAGTATTAAAACCAGCTGTAATCCCGATAGATTGCACAAAAGCGAGAACTAGAGCAATATAACGAGTAGCTTGATTCAATTTTCTTCGACCTACTTCCCCTTGTTTACCCCACTCTACAAATTTGGGTAAAATATCCATTTGCAAGAGTTGGACAACGATAGAGGCCGTAATGTAGGGACTAACACCAAGAGCAAAAACTGAGAAGTTTTTCATGGCATTCCCTGAGACCAAGCTCAACATGTTTAAGAAGGATAATCCACTTAAAGCATTCAAGCTATTGGCATTCACACCAGGAACTGTAATGCTAGTTCCGATACGAAAGACCAAAACGATAAAAATTGTAAATAAAATTTTTGATCGAACCTGCTTGACTTTAAGAGCTTCTCTTAATAATTTAAAAAACATAGGTCACCTCTCTTAGATGACTTCTACTGAACCACCTTTAGCAGTGATAGCTTCTTCAGCTGAT
>CAUOWW010000138.1:0-2968 GCA_963508345.1 uncultured bacterium | reverse complement strand
TCAAAATTGTTAACGGCTCTTTCGCGTGCTAAAAAACTTGAGAGTAAGTTATATACAGAAGCAAGTGCTGCTAAGTTGCGAGCAAGTATCCAAGCTGGTCAAGGTTTGCTTGGGAAAGCAGATGCATCTGAAGCTGAAATATCAGCAGCGGAGTCATCTATTCAATCAGCTGTCATTGGACTGGAACTCCGTTCTAACTCCGATAAAGGAACTGTATCAGAAACTCCTGTAGCGAAGAAAGCTGACGCAGCAGAAGCCAAAGAAGAAGCTAAACCAGCTGCAACAACGACTGATCGTTCAATTCTTGATAGCGCTGTTTTGCCAACTAGCAGAGCTGCTATAGTTGAAGCGTTTTCAGCTCCAAAAACAACTAATGAAATTTTGAAACCAGGTTTGAGCCTTTCTGATGCTCATCAAAATCCAGCTATCCGTAAGGAAGACTTGGATAAGGGACAAAGTGGTTTTAGAGCTTCTAGCAATCCAGCCAACCCGATTGTCTCAGGTTCTGGGAATACAGTTGCATTTACAGATATCAGTCAAGCTGGTCGTAGTTACAGTTTTCGTGGTTACGGGAACGCACGTGGTGGTCATTCAATTCATTATGATGTGACGACAGTACGTCAAGGTAATAGATTGAATTTCACAATTCAATATTCTGGTCCAGGTGAATTTGTTAATAATAACTTTATCTTGGATAAAGGGGATGGATTTGGAAATCCTTCAAATGCAACTATCACAACTCCAAGATTAAGAGAGCAATCAAAACCTATTAGCCAGGGTGCCAACTTTGTATCTCACTCAGGATATACTATGACCTCTGCTACTGAAACAAGTATGCAACAGACAATCAGATTCAGTTTGCCAATCAATAATCCAAATGGTGATTTGTCTGTCCGTTTGAAACCTGTTACTTTTAACGTGGACCAAGGTGGTGGCGGTGCTGCTACTAGCAATGATCCATACAGTAACTCTAACTATTATTATAGAGCAAACCCACTATACTTGGATGCCAATCCAAATGGTGGCTCTAGTAACAAGGTTGTTACAGAAGATATTGACTTCCAAACTGTCTATCTTCCAACAAGTAAGTTGCCAGAAGGTCAAACTAGATTAGTCAGAGAAGGTGAAAAAGGACAACGTCAAATTACCTATAAAGTCCATCGATTTGGTAACGAAACAATTTTAGGATTGCCAATTAGTAATAGTGTCACTAAAGAAGCTAAGCCACGTATTCTGCAAATTAGTGTTGCTAAAGAGCTAATCGATACAGTAAAACCACGTGTTGATCAAAATAAAGTCGGTGATACAAATAATCTTACTTTCTATCTTGATAACGATGGCAATGGGGTTTATACAGAAGGTGTAGATGAACTTGTTCAAAGAATCGCTATTAAAGATGGAGCCAAAGGTGAAAAAGGAGACCAAGGTGAACGCGGTCTAACTGGAGCTAAAGGTAAAAAGGGAGACCAAGGTGAACGCGGTTTAACTGGAGCTAAAGGTGAAAAAGGGGACCGAGGCGAACGCGGTTTAACTGGAGCTAAAGGTGAAAAAGGAGACCGAGGCGAACGTGGTTTAACAGGAGCCCAAGGTGCTAAAGGTGAAAAAGGGGACCGAGGTGAACGTGGTTTAACAGGAGCCCAAGGTGCTAAAGGTGAAAAAGGGGACCGAGGTGAACGTGGTTTAACAGGAGCCCAAGGTGCTAAAGGTGAAAAAGGAGATCGAGGTGAACGTGGTCTAACTGGAGCTAAAGGTGAAAAAGGTGACCAAGGTCAGGCAGGTCGTGACGGTGTAACTCCAACCGTAACCGTTAAAGATAATAAAGATGACGGCACTCATACTATCACGATTAACGACGGTAGAGGTAATGTTACAAGTACTGTTGTAAGAGATGGTTTCGATGGAGCAAGTCCATTAGTTGCGACTCAACGAAATGACGCAGATAAAACAACGACCGTTATCTTCTATTATGACCAAAATGATAACAACGAATTTGATGCAGGCGATACAAAACTAAAAGAAGTTGTCATTGCAGATGGAGCCAAAGGTGAAAAAGGTGACAAGGGTGCAACTCCTAAAGTGACAACTGCTCGTGGAGCAGATGGTCATAGTACTGACATTACATTTACAGTTCCTGAAGAAGAGCCTGTAACAGTTAACATTAAAGATGGTAAAGATGGACGTACACCAACTATTGACTTAAATGCATTGGTGGAAGCAGTTAGAAGAGGTGTTGGATCAACTTCTAATTCACAACCTTCTGGAACATCAAGAAGTGCAAGAAATAGAAGAGCATTACCAGATGAAGATAGAAGTGCAACTGAGTCATCAGAAACAGTACAACCATCAACTACAGGTTCAACAGCATCACAACCAACATCAACTCAACCTAAACCATCAGGTGAATATGCGGGAACCGAAATAAAAGCATATTATGATAATAATCATAATGGTGTATTTGATGAAGGTGATGAGTTGATATCAAGTACTGTTATTCCTCCTGCTCCAAAAGGAGAGAATGGTAATGATGGTAAAGATGCTATAAGAGGAGCTGAATTATTAAGTGGAATTATAGCTCCAAGGCCAGAAGATGGTAAAGATGGTGATACATACATTGATGCTACAACAGGAGATGTGTATAAAAAGAGAGATGGAGCTTGGGGGAAAATCGGTAATATTAGAGGGCCTCAAGGAGAACAAGGTCAAAAAGGTGACAAAGGTGAAAATGGTAAGGACGGTAGAGCTCCGAAAATTAAAGTAGAAGATATAATAAAATCTGCCGAATCGGCAGGTGTATCAAGTCGTTCAGGAATTCGAATTACTGTTTATGATGATAAAAACAATAATGATGTGTTTGATGAAGGAGATACTATATTAAATACAAAAGATGTTTACAATGGGACTGATGGAAAAAACGGTGTAGACGGACAAACACCAAAAGTCAAAGCAGAACGAGATGAAGCGAAGAAAC
>CAUOWW010000137.1:0-3008 GCA_963508345.1 uncultured bacterium | reverse complement strand
GTGATAAATAATTCCACACTTTCTCCGACAGATCTAATAGCAGCCTGACTATCAATACTTGTTACATTAAGAATCTGACTTTCAGAAACTTTTATTGTATAGTGAATTGTAACTCCAGAAAACTCAACATCAATAATTGTCCCTTTTAGAATAAAATCTTGTTCAGTTTCACGATTGAATCGAACTTTCTCTAATCGAATGTATCCTTTTTTATCCTCCAAGGAAACGCTTGCATTTTTAAGTAATACTTCGTGGACTGTTTCATCGGTCAAAACATTAATATCTCCAATAAAATCACATACAAATTCAGTTTGAGAATTATGATAAATCTCTACTGGTGTACCGACCTGTTCGATGTATCCATTGTTAAAGACTGCAATTCTATCAGATAAAGTCAAGGCTTCCTCTTGATCATGAGTAACATATAAAGTAGTAATACCTAACTCTTTTTGAAGTCTTTTCAACTCTTTTCTCAAATCTACACGTAATTTTGCGTCAAGGTTTGACAATGGTTCATCTAAACATAGAATTTTAGGTTCAAGAACCAGAGCACGAGCCAATGCTACCCTTTGTTGTTGACCCCCAGATAATTCTGATACATTACGCTGTAACTGTTGATCAGAGATCTTAATTTTTGCTGCTACTGCTGATACTTTAGCTTTAATAACATCTGGAGCTACCTTCTTAACTTTTAAACCAAATGCAATATTATCAAAAACAGTCATAGTTGGAAATAGCGCATAAGATTGAAATACAATTCCAATTCCACGCTTTTCAGGTTCCAAATGAGTGACATCTGTTCCATTGACTTCAATACTTCCTGATGATGGATCTAAAAAACCTACCAATGCTCTCAAAGTAGTTGATTTACCACATCCTGAAGGCCCAAGAAAAGTAAAGAATTCCCCTTCATGTATATCTAAATTCAGATTATCAATTGCAATAAAATCACCATATTTAATTTGAATATTATCAAATTTAATCATCTCACTAACTCCCTCTATTACTAAACCAAAAGCCTCTCTTTATTTCTTCCTTAAATTTAGAAATAATAGAGAGACTTGGACATAAAAAATAACTCTTATTTCTTATTTTACGTATTCTAATTCAGCTTTTTCTACCCATTCATCCAAATGCTTTCCAACAGCTTCCCAGTCAATATTTTGTGGTTTCAGTTGATCAACAAATTTTTTCGTATCTTCAGGTAACTCTTTTAGGGCATCTTTATTTGCAGGAATAGATCCAAATTTTTTACTATATTCTACTTGAATTTCTGATTGACCAAACCAATCAATAAATTCTTTAGCTAACGCTTGTTTTTTACTAGTGCTTAAAACCATAGTTTGTTCAGTTACAAATGGTACACCAATCTCAGGAGTCATAACTTTGAATTCAACATTTTGTTCTTTTTGTCCGATTAACGCTCCAGAACCCCACATCATACCATATTGAATTGGGCTTTCTTTATCTAACGCTTTAACAACTGAGCTTTCACCTTTTTGAAGAGTATAGGCATTTGCAAAATATTCTTTTGCAACTTCCCATCCTTTTTGTGATACGCCTAAATCTCCTTTTTCATCAAGGTAACGAACTAAGATACTTGCTAGAATTGCCCGTCCTGTACCACCTTGAAGACCATAAATTGAATATTTACCTTTATACTTAGTACCTAATTCAGTCCAATCTTTAGGCATTTCTTTTACATCAGGCGCCCCAATTAAAACTAATGGTTGAACAATCACAGGATTATAATAATTATCTTTATCTGATAAAGATTGATCAATTTTATCTAACCATTTAGGCTTGTACTGTACTAGTAATTTTTGATCTCTAATTTTATTTGAATCAACAGCACCAATTCCAAATACCATATCTGCAACTGCATTATTCTTCTCAGCAATAACACGGTCTGCTAATTGAGCGCCAGCGATATCAACCATTTTTATATTAAAACCAGCTTCTTTTGCTTTAGCAGTTAACCAATCACCACGACCATTTGAGACTGAGTTCGAATAGATTACTAATTCTTGACTTTTATCAGCTTTTTCTTCAGATGAAGAAGCAGTCGTAGAATTTGAACCTCCAGAGCAAGCAGCAAGTGTAGTAAGAGCAACTCCCGTTGCAAGTACAGTAGACCAAACTTTCATTTTTTTCATGATAAGTTCTCCTTTTTTATTATTTTATTTAAATTTTTCGTGATATGGAACAAATTGTCTCATATCTTCAAATACAGTATAGTCAATACGGTTTACAGTAATAGTTGGAATCTTCTCTAATAAGATTTCAGTTAATTCTGCTCTGACTTTAGTAAACTCTTCTTCCTCCTCTTCGGTTAGAGGAATCCGAAGATACCCAATTGAAATATGGAATTGATATCTATCATGATTAGGGAAACGAACACCTGCTTTTTCTGAGACATAAGTACGAATTTCTTCTAATCTCTTTGCAGAAGCTTCATCTGCAGGTTCAACTAGTATGTTTTGTTTTCCCATTTCAGTTACACGCATATGAATTTCTTCATCTAACAATGGAAAAATTTCAAGTTGTTTAGCAAAGTAATCATGTATTTCCTGTAAAGGTGTATCTAGGGGAAGATTACTGCTCCAAAACTCCGTTTCACGATTTTCATGGCACAACAATTCAATTACAGTCATGTGAATAGAATTCCTTGGAGTTAAAGTAAACTTATCGATAAATGGTAATTCTCTATAACGTGATTGAATAATATCAACAACTTCCATCAAATCTTGTTTAGTATAAAGATTTGCTACAACTGTATTCCCAGGGAAATGATTAAATTCCCCATTCTCTTTGAACTTAATTTTTGTTAAGTTTTTCATTTAAAGACCTTCTTTTTTATATTTGACATCGGTGTCATCATGTTTACATTATACAATGAAACCGTTTCCCTTGTCAAGCGCTTTCAAACATTTTTTAAAAAAATTATCTTTCAGGTAATTTCTCAAAGTAACTTCCACTTGCCTATCCAAAGTGGAGATTAGTCTAAA
>CAUOWW010000136.1:0-3072 GCA_963508345.1 uncultured bacterium | reverse complement strand
AATGGCAGCTGGGGAAGTTGGAAGGTTTGAAAATTGCAACCTTGGAAGCTATTTATCCGCAACAAATCAAAGCTTTCCGATCTAATCTTGCCAAGTTTGACACTCAAATGTTCGGAGCCGAATCCCTCTATAACACCACGCAACGGACCATCCAATTTATCAAATCACTTAAAGATAGTCCAGCTGAGCGTATTCTAATTGTCGGTCACGGCGCCAATCTTACTGCCAGTCTTCGTACTCTTCTAGGCTATAAAGAACCACTTCTTCGTAAAGATGGCGGTCTAGCAAATGCCAGCCTAACCATTCTAGAAACCCATGATTTTGAAAGATTCACTCTCGACACTTGGAATGATACTTCCTATCAATAACAGAACTTGATTTTAGCGTCAAGTTCTTTTTAGTTTTGAAAGATTATCCGTGAATTTCTTGGCTATTTATGATAAAATGGGAGTATCGCAAAAAATGACTCATCGTATTCAATTTTGAGTAAAACTAGGAGGATCCCATGTCAACAGAACATATGGAAGAACTAAATGACCAGCAGATCGTTCGCCGTGAAAAAATGGCTGCGCTCCGTGAACAAGGAATCGATCCCTTCGGAAAACGTTTTGAACGCACTGCTAACTCTCAAGAATTAAAAGATAAATATGCCGACCTCGATAAAGAACAATTACACGATAAAAACGAAACAGCTACTATCGCAGGACGCTTGGTAACCAAACGTGGTAAAGGTAAAGTAGGTTTTGCCCACCTTCAAGACCGCGAAGGCCAAATTCAGATCTACGTTCGTAAGGATGCTGTCGGTGAAGAAAACTACGAAATCTTCAAAAAAGCAGACCTTGGTGACTTCCTTGGTGTCGAAGGTGAAGTGATGCGTACAGATATGGGAGAACTCTCTATCAAGGCTACTCACATCACACACTTGTCTAAGGCTCTTCGTCCTCTGCCAGAGAAATTCCACGGTTTGACAGACGTTGAAACAATTTACCGTAAACGTTACCTTGACTTGATTTCTAACCGTGAAAGCTTTGAACGCTTTGTCACTCGTTCAAAAATCATCTCTGAAATCCGTCGTTACCTTGACCAAAAAGGTTTCCTTGAAGTGGAAACACCTGTTCTTCATAATGAAGCTGGTGGTGCTGCTGCTCGTCCATTTATCACTCACCACAATGCCCAAAACATTGACATGGTGCTTCGTATCGCGACTGAGCTTCACTTGAAACGCCTTATCGTTGGTGGTATGGAACGTGTCTATGAAATTGGCCGTATCTTCCGTAACGAAGGAATGGATGCTACTCATAACCCTGAGTTCACTTCTATCGAAGTCTACCAAGCTTATGCAGACTTCCAAGACATCATGGACTTGACTGAAGGTATTATCCAACACGCTGCTAAATCAGTTAAAGGCGATGGTCCTGTTAACTATCAAGGTACTGAAATCAAGATTAACGAGCCATTTAAACGCGTTCATATGGTGGATGCTATCAAAGAAATTACTGGTGTAGATTTCTGGCAAGATATGACTTTGGAAGAAGCTAAAGCTATCGCTGCTGAGAAGAAAGTTCCAGTTGAGAAACACTACACTGAAGTTGGTCACATTATCAATGCCTTCTTTGAAGAGTTTGTTGAAGAAACCTTGATCCAACCAACCTTTGTCTATGGACATCCAGTCGCTGTATCTCCACTCGCTAAGAAAAATCCTGAAGACGAACGCTTTACTGACCGTTTCGAGCTCTTCATCATGACTAAGGAGTACGGTAATGCCTTTACTGAGCTCAACGACCCAATCGACCAACTTAGCCGTTTCGAAGCCCAAGCTAAAGCCAAAGAACTTGGTGACGATGAAGCAACAGGCATCGACTACGACTACATTGAAGCCCTTGAATACGGTATGCCTCCAACAGGTGGTTTGGGAATCGGTATCGACCGTCTCTGCATGCTCCTCACTGATACAACTACTATCCGTGATGTATTACTCTTCCCAACAATGAAATAAGCTCTTATCCCCTGGTACTTGCCAGAGGATTTTTTTCATAGCCAAAAGAAATAGACTGAAGTTTTTACCTCAGTCTATTTTTCTATTGAACTTTAGAAAGGAAGTTTTTCTTTCTTAGTCTTCTTTTTTCTTACGAGCTACAAGTCCGAATGCACCCAACATTCCAAGAAGTCCAAGACTAGCTAGACCAGCCTTATCTTCTGTACCAGTATTTGGTAATTCCTTCTTGTCATTGGATACGGTTGTTTCAGCTACTTGTTTAGAATCTGTAGAACTTGTCTGAACTGGAGTAGCTACTGGTTTTTCTGGACTTGTAGGAGTCTCTGGAGCACTTGGTTGCTCTTGATTGATTGGCGTTGTAACCTTTTTATAGTGATGTAGTGTATTTCCTTTAGCATCCGTTGTCGAATGACTAAATTCATATCCTTCCAACTCTATCGGATTGTGTTTTCCTTCTTTATCTGAAGTAATTCGGTTACCATTTTCATCAAGATATTCCGTTACAATCTGAACAGTTGAATCGCCATTTTGAGAAATGACTCCTCCACCATTTTGTGATTTAGGTGTTACTGTTACAGGAACTTCCACTGTAATCACTTTGCCATTTGGCAATTCAATCGTTACCTTAACTGGATCTTTCTTACCTGGCGTTGTTAAGTCTGGAATGTTTGCAACATTCGTTACTTTACCGCCTTCTGGAATCTTAATTCCTTTTGTGTAATCCTCTGGGGTTAACGGTGTGGTGGTTACTGGTGTCTCGATTTCCTTAACTGGAGTAACAGTTACTGGAACGTCCACTGTAATCACTTTGCCATTTGGCAATTCAATCGTTACCTTAACTGGATCTTTCTTACCTGGCGTTGTTAAGTCTGGAATGTTTGCAACATTCGTTACTTTACCGCCTTCTGGAATCTTAATTCCTTTTGTGTAATCCTCTGGGGTTAACGGTGTGGTGGTTACTGGTGTCTCGATTTCCTTAACTGGAGTAACAGTTACTGGAACGTCCACAGTATAAGATTTACCATTTGGCAATTCAATCGTTACCTTAACTGGATCTTTCTTACCTGGCGTTGTTA
>CAUOWW010000135.1:0-3078 GCA_963508345.1 uncultured bacterium | reverse complement strand
GACTGCGTTCATTTTCAGCAAGCAATAGATTTATCTGGGCATTTTGCTTAGCCTGTGCTTCTTTCAAATCCTCCACAATCCGAATCCGAATCAAGCCAAAAGTCATTAAATCGACAAAAGCAAGAATTACAAGTATATAGAATAGAAACTCAACTTCGATTCTCTGAAAAATCAACAATTGGCCCACAACAAGGACTTGAGCAAGAAGAAAAGTCCAGACATGTATAGACTTTAAACCACCTACGCTGAAATGATAACTTAAGAGATTGGATAGGAAAAAGAAAAACCAGATATAATTAACAGCAACAAAGGCAGTATTCCCAACTACATAAGTCAGCATGAGGCCCCAATATAGCCAAGATAGGCGCTGGCTCTTAGTTGTTAAAACACCCAAATACGCCACTACAAATAGAATATCAATCAATAAATGCCAGGCAGAAAGCCACCCAGTCACTACAGGTAGGATGGGGAAAATCATAAAAATCAAACTGGCCCAAAACATATAGTGTATGCTTTTCAGTCTTTCAAGCATTAAGCATTCTCCTTATGACCTTGAAGGTAAATGGTCAAACCAAACAAAACTACTGAAAAAACAAGTAGATAAACTGTGGCTGATAAATTGATGCTACCCTCATTTAAGAAGGTCTTGATTAATTCCATCAACTGATAGCTTGGTAGACGCTTCCCGATTACTTGCATCCAGTCTGGAAATAAAGAGATAGGCATCCAGAGTCCGCCTAAAACAGCCAATCCTAGATAAAGAAGATTGCCCACGACAGACATCAGCTGACTAGAAGGCAAGAGTGTCAAGGTCAAGCCAAGCGCTACAAAAGCTACACTTCCTACTATCAGCAAGAACGCAGCCCCAATCCAGCTTCCTAAAGGCATATCCACACCTCTGACCAAGTGCCCAACTGAGAAAACAACCAGGATTGAGACCAAATAATCAACCATCATACTTGTTATCTTTGATAGATAATATTCTACCATATTTACAGGGGTATGGCGCAATGTTTTCTGCCAGTTGTTGATTTTATCTGTATGTAAAACAGCTGGGAATGAAAACATAGCTGTCGACATCATGGAAAAGGCTGTCATGGAGATGAGGTAATCACGCATAAAATTAGCTGGTCCACCAGGTGTGTCCTGGTACATGCCTGAAAAGAATAAATAGAAGGCTGTCGGCATCCCTACGGATAATAGATAATAGACTGATTGCCGTTTGGTCAATAGAAATTCTATCTTATTTAATGCTATCCATTGTTTCATCTTAGTCATCTCCCTTTTGTGTTTCTTCAAAGATTGTATCCAGCAAACTACGATTATTAACTTCAATTTCTTGTATGCTACATCCTGCTTGAACTAACAGTTCCCAAAAAGCATCTGCTTCGCGTGTGACTACTTGTAGAGCATCCTGTTTTTGTGACCAGTTTTCAACCAAGTTTGACTGTTCGACAACTTCCTTATATGCTAGAGGAAGGATAAAGTGCTTTTCAATCTCCTCACTGCGCATGGCTAGAGGTGTTGTATCGCGAATCAACTCTCCCTTATTCAAGACCAAGATTCGGTCCGCTGTATGCTCTACCTCTTCGATATAATGGGACGAATAGAGGATAGTTACTCCCTGAGCTTTTAACTCCTGAACAATTTCCCAAAAACGTTGGCGAGTTGAGGTATCCATGGCCGCAGTTGGCTCATCTAAAAAGACAAGTTTTGGTCGGCCAATCAAGGTCAAGACAAAAGAGAAAAGACGCTTTTGCCCACCTGACAATTTTTCTGCCAATTGCTCTTTTTGTTGCTTGTCAAACTGCAACAGTTGATCGATTTCCTGGTTGCTCAAGGGATTTGGATAAATGCTTTGAAAGAAAGCAACCAACTCTTTGACCTTTAATTTCTGAACAATGACATTTTCTTGAGGGAGATAGGCTCTAATATAGTCTAACTGAGAACTCGTCACTGACAAGCCTTGGATGGATACTTGACCGCTTGTGACCAGTTTATCTCCAAGCAGACAGTCCAAGAGTGTGGTCTTCCCAGCACCATTGGGCCCAATCAAGGCGACGCATTCACCTTCAGCTACCTCAAAGGAAATATCCTTCAAAATAGCCTTTCCCTTGATGTTTTTATGTAATCCTTGAACCTTAATCATGTCCATGATATTCTCCTTTCAACCACTCCATTCCCATAGGAAAGGCGATAAAAATCATAAATCCTAGTCCCCAGGCACCACGGATGAATTGGTGAAGGAAGGCTTGATCAAACCAACCTGTAAACATTTCTACCAACCATACCACTAGTGATAGTCCAATAAAAAGATAGAGAAACGCTTTTTTCATTTTTCAAACTCCTTTTTCACATCTGAGACTAATTTCAAACCTTCTCGGATAAGCCAGGACATCATTCCAAATCCTGCAAATAGCTCCCAAGGAAAATGATAGAAACCTTCATCCAATCCTGAGAACATGAGATAAGTCATGACTCCTGCTGCTACTAAACTCATTGCGACAATTACTTTATGTTTCATTTTTTCTTCCTCCACTTGATACATCTAGTATAATTCTTTGAAGGTAGAATCACTAGAAGCTTCTGTCATGAGGAGATATGACAAATGTCATAAAAATTCTGTACAAAACAAGCAAGATACACTATATAATAAAACACAAGTAGAAAAAATCTAAGGTAGCTTTCAAAAGAGATATCAAACCCAATTCACACTATATTGAAAAATAATACTTATTTAAAATCAAAAGAGCGGAAATTTTTATCATACAAACACATATATTATACGTTGAGCAAAATTCTTCTATTGCTTTCTTAAAAATTTATAAGAGTTATAAAATCTGTTAAATTTCAATGTGTATACCTAAAATACGGTATTTATTGAAAAGACTGGAGACAAAAAGTATACGCTGCCAAAATGAATTACTGAAATTCAAAAAAGAGAAAACCAAACTGATTCTCTCTTAATGTATATAATATCTAGTTAAAAAAAGAAAAAAGATACACTCACGTATCTCTGAAACGAATCGGGAAGACAGGATTCGAACCTGCGACACCTTGGTCCCAAACCAAGTACTC
>CAUOWW010000134.1:0-3130 GCA_963508345.1 uncultured bacterium | reverse complement strand
TAAATAGCTTCCAAGGTTGCAATTTTCAAACCTTCCAACTTCCCCAGCTGCCATTCACGGAGATTGGGAACACTTTCTAAAGGACAGGGTGTCTGGAGTTGACTTTGGATAATTTCAGCAGATTTGATCGCTCGAGGTAAATCACTTGAATAAATCTGATCAAAAGGAACATCCTTGAGATATTGGCCAAGTTGTTTTAAGGTTTCAATGGATTCAGGAAGAAGGGGAGAATCTCCACTAGCACCTTGAAAGCGTCCTTCTTGGTTCCAGAGGGTACGACCGTGGCGGACAAAGTAGAGTTTCATTCTTGGCTGCCCTCCAAGATATCTGCAAAGTCAGCTTTTACAAAGTTAGCCAAGTCTTGTGGAGCGACGATAATGCTGTGACCAACTTCGCCTGCAGAGACAATCATTTGATCCAAGTCTAGAGCAATCTTATCGATAAAAATGGGGTAATTGTGTTTCTGACGAATTCCGACAGGATTATTGGCTCCATGAATATAACCAGTTGTTTTTTCCAAGTCCTTTTGTGGAATCATGCTCACTTTTTTATTTCCAGAAATTTTGGCTAGTTTCTTTTCCGATAAGTGTTGAGTGATAGGGACAATTCCGATAATCGTTCCTGTTTTATCTCCCAAAAGAGCCAAGGTTTTGAAAATCTGATCTTTTTCATAACCTTGAGGAAGTTCTCCTTCAAGGGCATTGAGTTGAATCCCCTGATGTGGGATAGCTGCTTTAGACAGGATTTGTTCTACCAATGTTTTTTTGATTTTAACTTTTTTTGCCATTATTTATACTTGTCCTCCAATTGGCTCATCCAAATACCAAGCCAAATTCCCAACGCAAAGAAGAAGGCGATGATGACATAACCGACATGTGAAAGTCCCATGTATTGGATACTTTCAGCGTTTCCTGCATTTGGAATCAAGATCAAAAGAGTACTTGATAGGACGATACCGATGATGAAATGATAGACGCGTGAGTGGTAGTTGTTTAAGGCATAATCCATCAATTTTGAAAAAATAATGAGAGTTGCACCTGCCCCGATTCCAATCGGGAAGAAGGTTCCCAAGAGGTCAAAGGTTTTAAAACCAGTCAACATAGGAGCATAGAGTCCCAAAATTAAAAGTAGATTTGATGGACTGAGGCCAGGAACTAATACGCCAAGAGCCAGCAGTGCACCAGCTAGGACGAAATTAAGAAAGCTGGCACTTAAGGTTCCAACAACAAAGTTTAAGGCATAGAGTCCTAATCCAGAAATGATAAAGGTTATCCAGAACCAAGCTAAATCAATCTTGTCTCGGTCAAATTCTCGAGTTGATTCTTTGAGAAGGCTAGGAACTGTACCAATGATGGCACCCGCAAAGCTCCATAAGACAAAGACCTGATAATTTTCAAGCAGGTATTCAATCGGGTAGGAAAATAAGCCGATTCCCAGAAGCATACCGATGGCAACGGGTATAAAATACAAAACATTTTCTTTAAAGTCTTTAAAGGGATGGGCCAGAAAGCCAATCATTCGTTCATAGATTCCTAAGATTGCTGCTAGAACCCCTCCGGAAATTCCCGGTAAGATAAATCCAAGAGCAATGACAATCCCTTTAACAATGCGCGCTAACCATGAGAGCATATATTTCCTCCAACTATTTCTATTTCAAAAAATCCTTACTATATTGTATCACAATCTATAATAAAAAGAAAAAGCAAATGATAAACAAATGCTTTTAAGGTTTTAAAAAGATTTTTCTAAAGGTTTCTTCTTTATTTTTTAGGGAAGAGATGACGTTGATATCCAAATCGTGATCAAAGCCAGCAATTTTTCCTTTAGAAGTGTACTGGTGGATATCGTAATCTAAATCAGTCTTAGGAGTTGCCTCGTAAAATCCTGAGTCAGAACCATAGGAAGGAATCCAAACAGAGGTAAACTTATCTGTATCAATACTGTGTTCTTCCATGAAGTAGACCCCAACGTAGATTCCGATATTTTTAGCACCTAGCGATTCTAGTTTTGCCCGAAAGGCTTCAACACCTTCGTTCATATTGGACATGGTTTTGTCTTCCACGTCTAGCCAATAGTAACTAGGAGTGTATGGTGAAGAGGCGTTATAAAATACTTCGGCAGCCTTTTCCATTTCTTGGACACTTTTTCCAGCTACAAAGGCATAGACCCCAACGGGTACATTTCGTTTTTGGAACTCGGTAATATGGGTCTTAAAGGCCTTATCTATCCCATTGACAAAGGAAGCATCGTTTTCTTTTGAAGACTGAGCGCCACTATGGACGCGAACGATAGCTCCAGAAATATTTTGAGACAGAGTATCGTAATTAATTTCCTCAGGACGTTGCCAACCAGAAACATCAATTACTGGTTTATCTATATTATGTAGTGCTTGTGTCTGTACTTGGGCGATATTGGATTTTGTTTTTACAGGATGATCTTCAAAACGAGGGCGATTTAGGATTAAAATGAAAATTATAATCCCAAAAAAACCAAATAAAATAAGCGGATTAATTTTCTTTCTCATATCTCATAATTTTACCTTAAAAATGGGAAAAAATCAAAAAAAACACTCAAAAAATGGGTTAAGAAAGGACTTTAGAGCATTTTTTCATTCAAGGGCGCGGAATGATTTGAAATATGGTATAATAAAAGGGAATTTCTAGAGAAAAGAGAAGATTATGTCAAATTATGCCATTATTTTAGCAGCGGGTAAAGGGACTCGCATGAAATCTGATTTGCCAAAAGTTTTGCACAAGGTTGCGGGTATTTCAATGCTGGAACATGTTTTCCGTAGTGTGGGAGCTATCCAACCTGAAAAGACAGTAACAGTTGTCGGACATAAGGCAGAATTGGTTGAAGAGGTCTTGGCTGGACAGACAGAATTTGTGACTCAATCTGAACAGTTAGGAACTGGTCATGCGGTTATGATGACAGAGCCAATCTTAGAAGGTTTGTCAGGTCACACCTTGGTCATTGCAGGAGATACTCCTTTAATCACAGGTGAAAGCTTGAAAAACTTGATTGATTTCCACATCAATCATAAAAATGTGGCCACTATCTTGACTGCTGAAACAGATAATCCTTTTGGCTATGGACGAATTGTTCGTAATGACAATGCTGAGGTTCTTCG
>CAUOWW010000133.1:0-3137 GCA_963508345.1 uncultured bacterium | reverse complement strand
TTTTCGACGAAATGGAAAAAGGTCAAATCCAAGGACGTATGGTACTCGACTTCACAAACTAATTCAATGAAAACCTATATAAAAAAGTTGGATGCCTCTTCCAACTTTTTTATATTAACTTTTTAAAATGGAAATCAGTCTATCCTTGAAAACATTTATATATCAACATTTTAAAAAAATCTGTATTTTATTTTTTAAAAAATTCTATATCAAATAGTTGATTTTTTTATGAAAACGGTTTATACTAATCTAGTCTTAAAGTTTTCTTAAACAATGGGCACAACATTTTATAAGGAGGAATGACAATAATGAGTATCGGAATCATTATTGCGAGCCACGGTGAATTTGCCGCGGGTATTCATCAGTCAGGATCTATGATCTTTGGTGAACAAGAAAAGGTTCAAGTTGTAACCTTTATGCCAAATGAAGGTCCAGATGACCTATATGCTAAATTTAACAACGCTGTGGCTACATTTGACGCAGAAGATGAGGTGCTAGTTTTGGCTGACCTTTGGAGTGGTTCTCCATTCAACCAAGCTAGTCGCGTGATGGGAGAAAACCCTGATCGTCAGTTTGCCATCATCACAGGACTTAACTTACCGATGTTAATTCAGGCCTATACAGAACGCCTCATGGACGCCACAGCAGGTGTGGAAAAAGTCGCTGCGAATATTATTAAAGAAGCCAAAGATGGCATCAAAGCTCTTCCAGAAGAGTTAAATCCAGTTGAAGAAGTTGCAAGTGCTGCATCTGCTCCAGTTGCCCAAACTGCTATCCCAGAAGGAACAGTTATCGGTGACGGTAAACTGAAAATCAATCTTGCCCGTCTAGACACTCGTTTACTTCACGGTCAGGTTGCCACTGCTTGGACTCCAGATTCAAAAGCAGACCGTATTATCGTTGCTTCAGATAACGTTGCCAGCGACGACCTTCGTAAAGAATTGATTAAACAAGCAGCTCCGAATAATGTCAGAGCCAATGTGGTTCCAATTCAAAAGTTGATCGAGGTTTCAAAAGACCCACGCTTTGGAGAAACACATGCCCTTATCTTGTTTGAAACACCTCAAGATGCCCTTCGTGCAATCGAAGGTGGCGTGCCAATCAAGACCCTTAACGTAGGATCAATGGCTCACTCAACAGGTAAAACAATGGTCAACAACGTTTTGTCTATGGACAAAGAAGACGTTGCTACATTTGAAAAAATGCGTGACCTCGGTGTTGAATTTGACGTACGTAAAGTACCAAACGACACCAAAAAAGATTTGTTTGACTTGATTAACAAAGCCAACGTTCAATAACAAATATCAAACTATAGAAGAATTCTAAGAAATTTTTTCACTTTATTACAATTAAATAGAAAAGGAATAAAACCATGTCAGATATTTCAATTATTTCTGCTGTCTTGGTTGTAGTTGTTGCCTTCCTTGCAGGTCTTGAAGGTATCCTCGACCAATTCCAATTCCATCAACCAATCGTCGCATGTACCCTTATCGGACTTGCAACTGGTAACCTCGAAGCAGGTGTTATGCTTGGTGGATCACTTCAAATGATCGCCCTTGGTTGGGCAAACATCGGAGCTGCCGTAGCTCCTGACGCTGCCCTTGCATCTGTTGCCGCAGCAATCATCTTGATCAAAGGTGGTAACTTTACTACTGAAGGTATCGCCGTTGCAACAGCAACAGCTATCCCTCTTGCCGTAGCTGGACTTTTCTTGACTATGATTGTTCGTACAATCTCAGTTGGTTTGGTTCACACTGCAGATGCTGCTGCTAAAGAAGGAAATATTGCAGCTGTTGAACGTGCTCACTTTATCGCACTTCTTCTTCAAGGTCTTCGTATTGCTATACCTGCAGCCTTCCTTATCGCTATCCCAGCTTCTGCCGTTCAAGATGCTCTTAAATTGATGCCAGACTGGTTGAACGGTGGTATGGCTGTCGGTGGTGCTATGGTCGTTGCCGTTGGTTACGCTATGGTTATCAACATGATGGCAACTCGTGAAGTATGGCCATTCTTCGCTATCGGTTTTGCTCTTGCAGCAATCTCTCAATTGACTTTGATTGCCCTTGGTGTCATCGGTGTTGCCCTTGCCTTCATCTACCTCAACCTTTCTAAACAAGGTGGAAACGGTGGCGGAGGAGCTGCAACTTCTAACGACCCAATCGGTGATATCCTAGAAGACTACTAGAAAGGGGAACAATCATGGCTGAAAAAATTCAATTATCAAAATCAGATCGCCAAAAAGTTTGGTGGCGTTCACAATTCCTTCAAGGTTCTTGGAACTACGAACGTATGCAAAACTTGGGTTGGGCTTACTCATTGATCCCAGCTATCAAAAAATTGTACACTACTAAAGAAGACCAAGCTGCTGCTCTTGAGCGTCACCTTGAGTTCTTCAACACTCACCCATACGTAGCTGCTCCAATCATGGGGGTTACTCTTGCACTTGAAGAAGAACGTGCGAACGGTATTGAAATCGACGACGCTGCTATCCAAGGGGTTAAAATCGGTATGATGGGACCTCTTGCTGGTATCGGTGACCCAGTATTCTGGTTTACAGTTCGTCCTATCCTTGGAGCTCTTGGTGCATCACTTGCTGCATCTGGTAACTTGGTTGGTCCACTTCTCTTCTTCTTCGGATGGAATGCGATCCGTATGGCCTTCCTATGGTACACACAAGAGTTTGGTTACAAGGCTGGATCTGAAATCACTAAAGACATGTCTGGTGGTATCTTGAAAGACATCACTAAAGGAGCTTCTATCCTTGGTATGTTCATCCTTGCCGTTCTTGTACAACGTTGGGTATCGATCAACTTCACTGTTAACCTTCCTGGTAAACAATTGGCTGAAGGTGCCTACATCAACTTCCCAGAAGGTCCTGTATCAGGTGCTGAATTGAAAGGTATCCTTGGTCAAGCACTTGGTGGATTGAGCTTAGACAAGATTCAACCACAAACTCTCCAAGGTCAGTTGAACTCATTGATTCCAGGATTGATGGGACTTCTCCTTACTTTCCTTTGCATGTGGTTGCTTAAGAAAAAAGTATCACCAATCTCAATCATCCTTGCACTCTTTGCAGTAGGTATCGCAGCTCGTTTCTTCGGTATCATGTAATCAAGAAACTCAAAAGGAACCAGGTT
>CAUOWW010000132.1:0-3145 GCA_963508345.1 uncultured bacterium | reverse complement strand
CTCTATACAACTCTTGAGATTGTCAATGAAATGTGGGAACGTGGTTTCAAGTTTGGGAAGTTAGACCTCTACCGTAGTGATGCGACTGAATTCATCATTGACGGAGATACACTGATTCCACCATTTGTCGCTATGGATGGTCTGGGAGAGAACGTTGCTAAGCAGTTGGTGCGAGCGCGTGAAGAGGGAGAATTCCTCTCTAAAGCAGAACTACGCAAGCGTGGTGGACTCTCATCAACCTTGGTTGAAAAGATGGATGAAATGGGCATTCTCGGAAATATGCCAGAGGATAATCAGTTGAGTTTGTTTGATGAGTTGTTTTAAGGTCTTGGAGGAAAAAGATGAAACTTAGAATTTTTGCGGAAGATAAACCTGCTCAAAAAGTTTTTGAATATCAATTGGAACTTGCTGATCAGACAATACTTCTATCGACAGCACTCTTGTCAGGTGCTATTGCACTAGCAGGATTATTCTCTGCTTTGAAAGAAAAATAAAAATAGAAAAGAGAAAACAACATGGTTTTACCAAATTTTAAAGAAAATCTAGAAAAATATGCGAAATTGTTGGTTGCAAATGGAATCAACGTGCAACCTGGTCACACTTTGGCTCTCTCTATCGATGTGGAGCAACGTGAGTTGGCTCACTTAATCGTCAAAGAAGCTTATGCCTTGGGTGCGCATGAGGTTATTGTTCAGTGGACAGATGATGTCATTAACCGTGAGAAATTCCTCCATGCGCCGATGGAGCGTTTGGACAATGTGCCAGAATACAAGATTGCTGAGATGAACTATCTCTTGGAGAACAAGGCTAGCCGTCTTGGGGTTCGTTCTTCTGACCCAGGTGCCTTGAACGGTGTGGACGCTGACAAGCTTTCAGCTTCTGCTAAAGCTATGGGACTTGCCATGAAGCCAATGCGTATCGCAACTCAATCTAACAAGGTTAGCTGGACTGTAGCAGCCGCTGCTGGACTTGAGTGGGCTAAGAAAGTCTTTCCAAATGCTGCGAGCGACGAAGAAGCAGTCGATCTTCTTTGGGACCAAATCTTTAAAACTTGCCGTGTCTATGAAGAAGATCCTGTTAAGGCTTGGGAAGATCATGCAGCTATCCTTAAGAGCAAGGCTGATATGCTTAATAAAGAGCAATTTTCAGCCCTTCACTACACAGCGCCAGGGACAGATTTGACCCTTGGATTGCCTAAGAACCACGTTTGGGAATCAGCTGGTGCTATCAATGCACAGGGCGAAGGATTCTTGCCAAATATGCCGACAGAGGAAGTCTTCACAGCGCCTGATTTCCGTCGCGCAGATGGTTATGTAACCTCTACAAAACCGCTTAGTTATAATGGAAATATCATAGAGGGCATTAAGGTGACCTTCAAGGATGGACAAATCGTAGATATCACTGCTGAGAAGGGTGATCAGGTTATGAAAGACCTCGTCTTTGAAAATGCAGGTGCGCGTGCCTTGGGTGAATGTGCCTTGGTACCAGATCCAAGCCCAATTTCTCAGTCAGGCATTACCTTCTTCAACACCCTTTTCGATGAGAATGCTTCAAACCACTTGGCTATCGGTGCAGCCTATGCGACTAGCGTCGTTGGTGGAGCAGAGATGAGCGAAGAAGAGCTTGAAGCTGCAGGGCTTAACCGTTCAGATGTTCACGTAGACTTTATGATTGGTTCTAACCAAATGGATATCGATGGTATCCGTGAGGATGGGACACGTGTACCACTCTTCCGTAACGGAGATTGGGCAAATTAAGGAGATAATATGTTAGGAAGTATGTTCGTTGGTCTCCTAGTGGGATTTTTAGCAGGTACTCTGACCAATCGTGGAGAGCGAATGGGATGTTTTGGAAAAATGTTTCTAGGCTGGATTGGTGCCTTTATAGGCCATTTGCTTTTTGGGACTTGGGGACCGATAATAGCAGGAACTGCCATTATTCCGGCAGTACTAGGTTCCATGATTGTCTTAGCGATTTTCTGGAGACGAGGAAGTTAATTTCTTAAATCTGATACTCAATGAAAATCAAAGAGCAAACTAGGAAACTAGCCGCAGGTTGCTCAAAGCACTGTTTTGAGGTTGTAGATAGAACTGACGAAGTCAGTAACATATACCTACGGAAAGGCGACGTTGACGCGGTTTAAAGAGATTTTTGAAGAGTATGAAACGAAAAGGAGGTTGGTCATTGTACCAGCCTCCTTTTGAGTATGATATAATAGTTCTATGAGATTAGATAAATTTTTAGTTGCCTGCGCTGTGGGAAGTCGGACAGAGGTCAAAAACTTGCTCAAGGCTGGGCGCGTGACGGTAAATGGTAAAAAAGAAAAATCAGCTAAATTGCAGATTGATGAAGAAAGAGATGAGATTCGCTTTGATGGGCAAGTGTTGGGGTATGAAGAGTTTGTCTACTACATGATGAACAAGCCTCAAGGAGTTATCTCAGCGACTGAGGATCCCAAGCATAGAACCGTTCTGGATTTGCTGGATGATATTGCTCGGAGCAAGGAAGTTTTTCCAGTAGGACGCTTGGATATTGACACGCATGGTCTTTTGCTCTTGACTAATGACGGCAAGCTTGCCCATGCTCTTCTTTCACCCAAGCGTCATGTGGACAAGACGTATCTGGCTCAGATCAAGGGAATGATGACCCAAGAAGATGTGGAGACATTTGCCAAGGGAATTCCTCTCAAAGACTTTACTTGTCGGCCTGCTATACTGGAGCTTGTGTCCATAGATCCAGGAAAGAATCAAAGCCAAATTCGTGTGACCATTGCAGAAGGGAAGTTTCATCAGGTCAAGCGTATGGTGGCCTACTGTGGCAAGGAAGTAGTAGATTTGCAACGTTTGACTATGGGAACTCTAGTATTGGATGAGAACCTAGAACGAGGGAAATGGCGCCGCTTGACCAAGGAGGAATTGGAAAATCTTATTGCTAGTATTGCTTAATCTGCTTTATATTAGAAAAAGGGGAGGGACAATGTCCTTGCCTTTTATGTTTTTCAGTTGCTTCCTTTGAGAAAAGAGTTATAATAGACTGTAGAATAAAAGGAGGAATCTATGAACGCGATTCAAGAATCATTTACTGATAAACTATTTGCCAACTATGAAGCAAATGTAAAATACCAAGCGATTGAAAATGCTGCCAG
>CAUOWW010000131.1:0-3170 GCA_963508345.1 uncultured bacterium | reverse complement strand
ACCTGCTGGTCAAAAGGCTTGGTCACAAAGTCATCCGCCCCCATATTGATTGCCATGACGATATCCATGGCCTGGTCTCTCGAAGACAGAAACATGATGGGGACCTTGGAAATCTTGCGAATTTCCTGACACCAGTGATAGCCATTAAATAAGGGCAAACCAATATCCATGAGGACCAGATGAGGCTCCGACTGGACAAAAAGGCTCAAAACTTCCATAAAGTCTTCTACCAGAACCACTTCAAATCCCCATTCAGAGAGCATTTTCCCGACCTGTTGACGAATAACCTGATCATCTTCTACTAGTAAAATCTTGTGCATCTGATTCTCCTTTGCTAATTTTAGGAGTCTTAAATCCTTTAGTATAAATAGAGGGCTTAGTATCTAATACTTTTTTGACATTTCCTTGTCACAACAGCTCAAAAACAGATAGTGAATAACCCCATTGATATCATACCTTATTTTCAGACATAGTGCCAGCCCTACCCTTTTATTTTTAATTTTTTCAACCTTCATTTCAGTTCTTTTATCCATCCCCTTAACCAAAATTTATATCTATTCTTCCAAACCTTGAGTGTAGTTAAAACGACACTCTATACTCTTCTAACATTGAAAAGCTCCTTATCGAGTGGTATCCGTAAAAGGTTCTAGCTTTCAGATTGACAATCTGAAAAAGATTTGTTAAGATATGAATGAACAAAATTTAATATTCATTCAGAAAAGAGGTGAATCAAATTGGACAAAAAACAGGCTTTGAAATCCGCAGCTTATGAAGTTTTTTCAAAAAAAGGATACAAGGCGACAGGAATTTCAGAAATTGCTAGACAAGCTCATATGGCAGTCGGATCTTTTTATAACTATTACGAAAGTAAAGAAGCTATTTTTTTAGATATCTATATTGATGAAAACAACCGTGTTCGCCAAACTATGATCGAAGAACTGGATTGGGAAATTGATATGATTGATCTTATTAGTCAACTCTTTGCTCAATCCAGAGCACTCGTTTCTTCCAATAAAATCCTTGCAGAATGGTACAATCCTGCCATCGCAGATGAGTTGCATAGCTACTATTCCTCAGAAGAAGGAAAAGTCACGAATCCATTTCATCAATTTCTCGTGAAAACCTTTACTCATCGTTTGCAGGCTGAAGGCCATTCTCCAGAAAAAATTCAAGATATTTTACAAGTTTACAACCTATTTTACTACATGGATATGCATATCACAGAAAATGATTTTCCAGATATTAGCAAAACTGTAGAAATACTAGCAACCAACTTCATTAAAGGAATACTGAAATAAAGAAATCTTTTCTTTATTTTTTGGAAATTATTGAATGAAAAAAAATATTATTCATTCATAGAAAATTACTACACTATAGGAGTTAAAAATGAAACGAGGGAAAAAAATGTTCATAATTATTCTAACTACACTTGGAGTGCTCGGCTTTATATCTTGGGGAATCATTACCTATCTTGGACGAAGTCAAACTTTATCGATAAAATCCATTGAAAATCCCAGCGGAGATTTGTATTTAGTTCACATCACAAAACCAAAAAATCAAATATGGAAAGCTGGCTCCTATGCTCAGTTTAAGCTTCCTGACAGCTCGTTTGGTCCAGACAAAAGTCCAGTAAAGGAAGATCAGGCTAGCCGATGGCTAACCCTTGCTTCCACTCCTGATGAGGATGAAATTCTTATTGTAACCCATAATAGTGGTAGTGTGTTTAAGGAAACCTTAACACATTTACCAGCTGGTAGTAAAATTGAGATGAGTTGGCTGGAGTCATCTTTATCTGTTGAAGACAATGACCAAGCACTGGTTTGTTTTGCCTCTGATGTCGGCATTTCTACTCTACGTCCAGTTGTGAAAGAGTGGGCTGGTAAGCGCTCCATCATTCTTAATCATTTAGACAAAGGAGTAAGCATTTTTGATAATGAGTTAAGAGAGCTTAGTAAGAATAATCCGAATCTAACTTATAAAACTAGCGAAGCCTTTTCTCAAAGCCAATTATTTTTAAAAAATGCGGTTGTGAAATACGGTAACCAAGCTATTTATCTCTTAACCGGCCAACCTGATGATATAAATGAGATGAAAAATTTCTTAAAAGAGAATGGGATTGACGACAAACAGATACAAACAAGTATGTTTAGAGGTTTGAAATAAAAGCAAACTGTCTTCTATGTGTCTGAATCATACCATTATAGGTCAGTATGTAGAGAGTTCGTACAAACCAACTAGTAAATTCTATGTGATTGTGATAAGATAAATAAAAAGAAAGGAGCTCTTATGACCAATATTTTTGATTATCTGAAAGATATCGCACACGATTCCTTTTACGACCTTCCTTTGAATGAATTAGATATTCTAGCCTTAACAGAAATCACCTACCTCTCCTTTGATAATTTGGTCTCCACAACTCCTATGCGACTTTTAGACCTTGCACCTCAGGTTCCAAGAGAATCTAACATGTTGACCAACAAAAATCGCCTCCAGCTATTGGATGAGCTATCTCAACACAAACGCTTCAAAAATTGCAAACTCTCCCATTTTATTAATGACATCGACCCTGAACTGCAAAAACAATTTGCGGCTATGACCTACCGCCTCAATCTCGATACCTATCTGATTGTCTTTCGAGGTACAGATGATAGTATTATTGGTTGGAAGGAAGATTTCCACCTGACTTATATGAAGGAAATTCCTGCTCAAAAGCACGCCCTACGCTATTTAAGAAATTTTCTTGTCCACCATCCTAAGCAAAAGGTCATTCTGGCTGGACATTCCAAGGGAGGAAATCTAGCTATCTATGCTGCTAGCCAAATTGAGAAAAGCTTGCAAAATCAAATCACAGCAGTTTATACCTTTGATGCACCTGGTCTCCACAAAGAACTGACACAAACTACAGGCTATCAAAGGATAATGGATAGAACCAAGGTCTTCATCCCACAAGGGTCCATTATCGGTATGATGATGGAAATCCCTAACCACCAAATCATCGTGCACAGTACTGCCTTAGGTGGTATCGCCCAGCACGATACCTTTAGTTGGCAGATTGAGGACAAACACTTCGTCCAACTGGATAAGACCAACAGTGATAGTCAACAAGTCGACACAACCTTCAAGGAGTGGGTGGCCACAGTCCCTGACGAGGAACTCCAGCTCTACTTCGA
>CAUOWW010000130.1:0-3190 GCA_963508345.1 uncultured bacterium | reverse complement strand
GTGACCGTCTCTTGATGCCACAAGTTCCAACAGAAATGTTTGTAGAAGCTTGTAAGGCAGTTGTTCGTGCCAATGAAGAATATGTACCTCCATACGGAACAGGTGGAACCCTATATCTTCGTCCTCTTTTGATTGGAGTAGGAGATATTATCGGAGTAAAACCAGCAGAAGAGTATATTTTCACCATCTTTGCCATGCCAGTTGGAAATTACTTTAAAGGCGGTTTGGTTCCAACCAACTTCTTGATTCAGGATGAATACGACCGTGCTGCTCCAAATGGTACAGGTGCGGCTAAGGTTGGTGGGAACTATGCTGCCAGTCTCTTGCCAGGGAAATTGGCCAAGTCACGTCATTTCTCAGATGTTATCTATCTAGACCCATCAACTCATACAAAGATTGAAGAAGTCGGATCAGCTAACTTCTTTGGAATTACAGCTGATAATGAGTTTGTAACACCATTGAGTCCATCTATCTTGCCATCTATTACCAAGTATTCTTTGCTTTATTTGGCAGAACATCGCTTGGGCTTAACTCCTATTGAGGGGGATGTCCCGATTGATAACCTTGACCGTTTTGTAGAGGCAGGTGCCTGTGGTACAGCAGCAGTGATTTCCCCAATTGGAGGTATTCAACATGGAGATGATTTCCATATATTCTATAGTGAAACCGAAGTGGGGCCTATTACACGTAAACTTTATGATGAATTGACTGGTATTCAGTTTGGCGATATTGAAGCGCCAGAAGGTTGGATTGTAAAAGTAGATTAAAATAAATTAAAGGAGATTTTTTATGAAATCGAAAAAGTGGCTCTTAACAGCAGGAGTGGTCCTGAACACGACAGCTCTTTTAGTGGCTTGTGGAAAAGCTGATAAAGAAGCAGATGCACCGACAACATTTTCTTATGTCTATGCAGTAGATCCAGCATCATTGGACTACAGTATAGCGACTCGGACATCGACGACAGACGTTATTGGAAATGTTATTGATGGTTTGATGGAAAATGATAAATACGGCAATGTTGTTCCTTCCTTGGCTGAAGATTGGTCTGTGTCAAAAGATGGTTTGACTTATACTTATAAACTTCGCAAAGGAGTGAAATGGTACACTTCTGAAGGTGAAGAATATGCAGAAGTAACAGCCCATGACTTTGTAACAGGATTGAAACACGTAGCTGATGGCAAGTCAGACGGTGTCTCTCTCATCCAGAATTCAATCAAGGGATTGGATGCTTACATGACTGGTGAAACGAATGATTTCTCTACAGTTGGTGTCAAGGCCTTGGACGATTATACAGTTGAATATACCCTAAACAAACCAGAAAGTTTTTGGAATTCTAAAGTTACAACAGCGACGATGTTGCCTGTAAATGAAGAGTTTTTGAAGGCATCAGGTAAAGATTATGGAGCCGTTACTCCAGCAGGGATTCTCTATAATGGTCCTTATTTCTTGAAGACTTTGACTTCTAAATCATTGATCGAATACGAGAAAAATCCAAATTACTGGGATAAAGAAAAGGTAAAAATCGAGAAGATTAAATTGACTTACTACGATGGTTCTGATCAGGAATCGTTGATCCGTAGTTTCTCTTCTGGTGCCTATACGACAGCCCGTCTCTTCCCAAGTAGCTCAAACTTTGCTTCGACTTTAGAGCAATACGGAGATAAAATCACTTATAGCCCACAGGACTCAAGTAGTTATTACTTCACCTTTAACGTAAATCGTCAGTCATACAATAAAACTGCGAAAACAAGTGAAGAGCAAAAGACTTCTACAAAAGAAGCGATGCTTAATAAGGACTTCCGTCAGGCTATTAACTTTGCCTTTAATCGCCATTCTTATGCTGCCCAGCTAAATGGTGAAGATGGGGCGGACAAGATTATCCGTAACAGCCTCGTTCCTGACAACTTTGTGCAAGCAGGTGGTAAAAACTTTGGTCAAATCGCTCAAGCAGAGTTGGTGAACTACGGTGACCAATGGAAAGGTGTTGAGCTAGTTGACGGTAAGGACTTTATCTACAACCCTGACAAGGCTAAAGCTGCTTTCGAAAAAGCTAAGAAAGACTTGGAATCTAAAGGGGTAACTTTCCCAATTCACTTGGATGTCCCAGTTGAGCAAACAGATACCATCGCCGTTCAACAAAGCAACTCTTTCAAACAGTCAATCGAATCAACTCTTGGTGCTGAAAATGTTGTCATCGACGTTCTTCAAATGACAGATAATGAAAAGGAAACAATCACTTCACAAGCGCGTGTTCCTTCCCAAAAAGACTATGATTTGAATAGTACAGGATGGGCTCCAAGTTATCAAGACCCAGCATCTTATTTAACTATCATGGATCCTAAATCAGGTTCTGCTATGAAACACCTAGGTATCACTAAAGGAAAAGACAAGGATGTCGTAGCTAAGGTTGGTTTGGACCAGTATAAGAAATTATTGGATGATGCCGATTCAGAAACTACGAATCTTGAAGAACGCTATGAAAAATATGCCAAGGCTCAAGCTTGGTTGACAGATAGTTCATTATTGATGCCAACAGCCTCATCTGGTGGTTCTCCAGTTGTAAGTAATGTCGTGCCATTCTCAAAACCATACTCACAAGTTGGTATTAAGGGTGATCCATATATCTTTAAAGGAATGAAATTGCAAAAAGATATTGTTACGACCAAAGAATATGAAGAAGCACTGAAAAAATGGCAAAAAGAAAAATTGGAATCAAACGGTAAGTACCAAAAAGAACTAGAAAAACACATTAAATAAAGCAGAAAACTCTATATCAGACACGGAATGATATAGAGTTTTTTCTTGCTAGTTTTTGGATTTTCTTGTAAAATAGAAAAAGTGAAGAGAGGTATGAAATGAGTAAGAAAGATAAGAAAATCGAAATTCAAGTAGCAGATGCCAAAGTTAATGTAGGAAAAGACAGTTTTGAAGGTTATACCTTGACCATTGGTAAAAAAGTTATCGGAGAAATTGCCGAATTAGATGGACAGTTTGCTATTATAAAGAATGGGAATGTCGACAGTTTTTATAAAAAATTAGAAAAAGCTGTGGAAATTTTGATTGAAAATTATAATTTAGCAAAATAAGTCTTGTTTTTTTGAAATTTTCATGATATAATAGTCCATGTTGATTGTAGGAGAGATAGCGAAGAGGCTAAACGCGGCGGACTGTAAATCCGCTCCTTCGGGTT
>CAUOWW010000129.1:0-3215 GCA_963508345.1 uncultured bacterium | reverse complement strand
TCAAATGGCATTGCTTTCAAGAACATATCAATTTGGTTAACTGTCAAGATACCGTGGTCTAATTTAACGTAAGTATCTCCAGAAACAGCTCCAACAAGCTCAGCAGCTTTTTCTACCCATTCAGGATCATCAGGGTCAACTCCTTGAATGGTAGTTGCGATTGGATTTGTACAATATAAATCTTCTGGTGCGATTGGTTTTGGTTTTTTCAATTTTGAAACGACTCCCACATATTTCACAAAGTTGTCTAAACATGTTTCAAGGAAATTAATAGTTCCTTCATTTGTGATATTCCCATTAACATCAAAGGCTTCTTTAGCTTTACCGAGAAGGAATTCATTTCCTGGAAGAGTATAGGCATTGACACCTGGAGCGTCAAGAATCTTACGAAGGTGAACTTGGGCACGAGAAGTACCTTGGTCGTAGTAAGAAGCACCCACAATCATGACTGGTTTATTTTCAAATGGATGAACTTCGTATGAAAGCCATTCAAGAACAGATTTTAGGGAAGCTGAGATTGTGTGGTTGTGCTCAGGAGTAGCGATGATAACACCATCAGCACGAGTAATTTTGTTATATAAATAACGTAATTGGAAACTTTCGTCCCATTTTTCGTCTTGGTTAAACATTGGAACTTCGTCAATTTCAAGAACTTCTAATTCAAATTTGAGTTTGAAGTGACGGCGGATGAATTCCAAGAGTTTACGGTTATATGATTGATCGTAGTTTGATCCTACAAGTCCAACAAATTTCATTCTTTTTGGTCTCCTATCTTACAAATTTTCCCAGTCAAAGTCTTCAGCATCTTTGCGAAGTAGTTCTTGTGCATTACGCAATTTTTCAGTGATTTTTACAAAGATACGGAAGTCGTCAAAAGTAGCATCCAGTTTTTTGATAACATCAAGATCTACTAGGTCTCCACTTGGGGTGAAGGCTTGAAGAGAATGTGAAAGCAAGAATTCATCTGGAAGGACACTTGCTTTAATTTCTGGAGCATTCAAGATTTGGCGAAGTTGTAATTGAGCACGTGATGAACCAAGCGTACCATATGAAGCACCTGTAATCATGATTGGTTTATTCAAAAGTGGGTAGATACCATAAGACAACCAAGCAAGACCGCTCATCAAAACAGCTGGGATAGAGTGGTCATACTCAGGAGTACCGATAATAACGCCATCTGCCTCTTCAATTTTAGCAGCTATTTCTAGAATTTCAGCAGGTACTTTCTTGTCTGCTGGTTTGTTGAAGACAGGAATGTCTTTAATTTCAACAAGTTCAATTTCAGCTTTTTCAGCAAAGTGTTTTTGCATGTATTGAAGCAATTGACGGTTTGTAGAACGTTTTGAATTTGTTCCAACAATAGCAATAAGTTTTAACATGAGATTTCCTTTCTCTTTTTACATAATACGATTTTAAAACTCTACTGAAACATCTATTTCTATAGAGTAGGAATTCCTGAAGAACAGCTTAGGTGACCTTCCTTATCGATGAGGATAGCTTCGATGCCCTCCAAACTTTCGACTTGCCAGAGGATAGAAGCTGGTCTTTCTCCAAAGAGACGAGTTGTCCAGATTTCACCATCGACTGATTTATCAGAGATGATTGTTAGACTAGCAAGTTCCGTTTCAACAGGATAGCCTGTTTGGCTGTCAAAAATGTGATGGTAGTCTTTTCCATCGACAGTCAGGTGACGTTCATAAATGCCTGAAGTCACGACAGATTTATCGACAACAGGGATGGTCATTAAGTGATTTCCCCTCGGATTAGCTGGGTCTTGAATCCCGATTTGCCAAGGTTGATTTCCTCTTGCCTGATTTTTTCCAATGGTCAGGATATTCCCTCCCAGATTAATCAAGGCAGATGTTACTCCCTCTTCTCTAAGAAATTGGGCAACCTTATCGGCACTATAACCCTTGGCTAGACAACCAAGGTCGATTTTCATACCTTTCTGTTTTAGAAATACAGTGGAAGTAGTAGAATCTAACTCGATATAATGAGGATTGATTAAAGGGAGAACCTCTTCAATTTCTTGAGGTTGTGCAACTTTGGCATCTGAAAAACCGATACGCCAGGTTTGAATTAGGGGACCAATACTGATGTTGAGATGGCTAGAGGGCGCTAGGCTATGCTCTAACCCAAGTGAAATCAGTTCAAACAGATCTGGATGAACCTTGACGGGGGCTATTCCAGCTTGATGATTGATTTCCATCAATTCAGATTCTTGGCTATTGGCATTGAAGCGGTATTCTAGCTCTTTGAGTAAATCAAAGGATTTTTGGAGCAAGCTATCGGCTCGCTCATCCACTAATGAAATAGTGATAGTGGTTCCCATTAGGCGTTCAGAATGTGAACTAAGAGGCAAGCTACCAACTCCTTTCTCTTGTGAAAAGAAGGCTGAAATATAGTAAATTTATATTAAATTTAACCCCTTACATTTTCTTTCCATGATACTAGCATACCATAAAGTCAGCGTTTTCACAAATAAAATTTGTAAAGATGTCAAGAAATATGCTCAGAAAATAAAGAGTAATTGTAAGAAAGACTGATAAAATACAGATTATTTACATTTTTTTACAAAAAAATCGGGAAAATTAGCAAAACTCTTGTAAACGCTAACAGTAAATGTTATACTAGAAGAGTAAATTTAAAATTGAAGGTAGGAATTTTTCTATGAGTAAAATCGTTGTAGTTGGTGCTAACCACGCTGGTACAGCATGTATTAATACTATGTTGGATAATTTTGGAAATGAGAACGAAATCGTTGTATTTGACCAAAACTCTAACATCTCTTTCCTAGGATGTGGAATGGCCCTTTGGATTGGTGAACAAATTGACGGTGCTGAAGGCTTGTTCTATTCTGATAAAGAAAAATTGGAAGCTAAAGGTGCTAAGGTTTACATGAACTCACCAGTTCTTTCAATCGACTACGATAACAAAGTAGTTACAGCAGAAGTTGAAGGAAAAGAGCACAAAGAATCATACGAGAAGTTGATTTTCGCTACAGGTTCTACACCAATCTTGCCACCAATCGAAGGTGTTGAAATTGTTAAAGGAAACCGCGAATTTAAAGCAACTCTTGAAAATGTACAATTCGTTAAATTGTACCAAAACGCTGAAGAAGTTATCAATAAACTTGCTGACAAGAGCCAGCATCTTGACCGTATCGCCGTTGTTGGTGGTGGTTACATCGGTGTTGAACTTGCTGAAGCCTTTGA
>CAUOWW010000128.1:0-3234 GCA_963508345.1 uncultured bacterium | reverse complement strand
TTAATAGCCGCTTCTTTTTCTGCTGCGATTAGTTCAGGAGTTTCTTCATAAGAAACGTCCGCATAACCATGATTCATAACCAAAATCGGCTTGTAGCCTTTGGCAATATAATCCGTATCACCACGAAGAAACTTGTCTCTCTCGGTGATGTACTGATTAAACTTGGAGATACTGCGATTTAATTCCTCTGGAGTCAAGGATTCTTGCTGGATAAAGGCCGCAACATCAGGGTCCTTCATGATTTTCTGGACCAAGTCTTGATAATGAAAACGGCTAGGTTGACGTTTGAGTACGTCTCCGACACTTTCCATCTAATCTCCTCCTTTTTCTAATCGAGCTAATAGTTCTTGTTTCTTACGTTCTAATTCCAGACGAGTTTCCTCGCTGGTTTCATTTTTATAATCTGGATTACTCCACTTAGGCACATTGGACTTGGCAGGACTGGGTTTACTGCTTTTTTGAGCCTGATTCTTCTGCCCTCTCTCACGGATTCGCAAGACTGCCTCTTCTGCCGAATGAATCTTTTGATAGGCATAGTCATTGGCTACCTTCATGGCATATTTCTCGTTGATGTTTGCCGAATCCACCTTATTAAAGGTCAATAAGAGAATGATATTGATGACTTCATCCAGCAAGCCCAAGCTAGCCATCTGTTGCAAGAGTTCTCTTTCTGTTTGGGTAATGGTTCCCTTGCGTGTTTGCTTGATTTCTGCCAAGAACTGCAAGGCCGTTTTACTTTTGGCTTCCTTGATAATGGTTGCTTCCTTAGGACTAAAGTCAGAGGAAACAGATTTTTGAGCGATTTTTTCCCGCATGCGTTTGGTTGAAATAACCTGGGAAACAGCTGTTGACTTGGCCAATTGATAGGTCTCAAACCAAGTCCATTTCTTCTCCTCAGCAATGGCAAAGAGGTTTAAGACATCGGACTGCTCATCCGCAAAGCGAAGCCCATCTCGAGCCATAAGCTGACGAAAATGGTCTAAGTCAAAATCGTTGGCCACTTTCTTCTTGAGACCAAGGTCTTCTTGACTTCCCAGTTCTGCCAAGTCTGGAAAGACTTGATTGAGTGAGACAGATATTTCTTCACCATCAGCACTCTCAACTTTCAAATCCTCCACAGCTGCATCACCAATCTTCTTCTCCAAAAGTCTGCGATAAACAGGATGTTCTAAGAAGTCCTGACTCGAAAGTGGAGTATGGAGGGCTAGCTGATAGGTATCCCCTTTTTGATAGAGGGTCAAGAGATTGAAAGCAGATAGGATTTTCAGGGCTTTTATCAATCTATCCATTCCAAAGTTAAGATGGTTGAGAATGCTTGAAAAAAGATATTCCTTTCTGCCATTATCCCAAAAACTAATCGTATAAAGATAAAGGCTCAGTGCCTCCTGACCGATAATCGGGAGGTAGCACTGTACCAGAGATGAGGTATCTTGCGACACCCGATTATTCTTTAAATAAGAAAAACGGTCAATTGGCTTCATTTATCTTTCCTTTTTCTTTTTAGAGGACTGGGTGATTTGTTGGAGCAGGCTCTCTAGCTCACTGACATCCTTAAAACTACGATAGACACTGGCAAAACGTACATAGGTAATCTCGTCCAGTTCAGCCAACTCCTCCATGACGAGTGAACCAATGTCCTCACTTTGAATTTCATTTTCATTTCGACCACGGAGTTTCTGTTCGATACGATTGACTACCATGTTGATTTCATCACTTGACACAGGACGTTTCTGGGCTGAGCGGATAATCCCATTAAAGATTTTATCTCTGGAGAATTGTTCCCGTGTGCCATCTTTTTTAACAACCACTAAGGTTCTTTCTTCTACTCGTTCGTAAGTTGTAAAACGGTGTTGGCATTCATCGCACTCACGTCTTCTACGAATAGTGTTCCCTTCTTCTGCTTGGCGACTATCGATAACACTTGACTTGGTAGCCCCACATTTTGGACAACGCATCCTTTCCCTCCTTATCGTTTTCTTTTCATTATACCATTTTTTAAACGATTCCCAAAACAATTCTTCTTTTTGCTTGACAAGTTTTTTGTTTTGTTGTATTATTTAATTAAGACAAAAGGATAGGAGAAAGGAGACCGAGATGTCCTGGACATTTGACAACAAAAAACCCATCTATTTACAGATTATGGAGAAAATCAAGCTTCAGATTGTTTCCCATACGCTGGAACCCAATCAACAACTTCCAACCGTGAGAGAGCTAGCTAGCGAGGCAGGTGTCAATCCCAACACCATCCAAAGAGCCTTATCAGACCTCGAACGAGAAGGATTTGTCTACAGCAAGCGAACAACTGGACGATTTGTGACTGAAGATAAGGAGCTGATCTCCCAATCGCGTAAACAATTATCGGAAGAAGAATTGGAACACTTCGTTTCCTCCATGACCCATTTTGGCTATGAAAAAGAAGAACTACCAGGCGTAGTCAGTGATTATATTAAAGGAGTTTAAGCCTATGTCATTACTAGCATTTGAAAATGTATCCAAATCTTATGGAGCAACACCAGCCCTTGAAAATGTTTCCCTTGACATCCCAGCTGGAAAAATTGTTGGTCTCCTTGGGCCAAATGGCTCAGGAAAAACAACCCTGATTAAACTAATCAATGGCCTCTTACAACCAGATCAAGGACGTGTCCTTATCAACGACATGGATCCAAGCCCAGCAACCAAGGCTATCGTAGCTTATTTGCCGGATACGACCTATCTCAATGAGCAAATGAAGGTCAAAGAAGCCCTGACCTACTTCAAGACCTTCTATAAAGATTTCAATCTTGAACGCGCCCATCATCTACTTGCAGACCTAGGTATTGATGAAAATAGTCGCCTCAAGAAACTATCAAAAGGTAACAAAGAAAAGGTACAATTAATTTTGGTTATGAGCCGTGATGCTCGTCTTTACGTTCTGGACGAACCCATTGGTGGAGTAGACCCAGCAGCCCGTGAGTATATCCTCAATACCATTATCAACAACTACTCCCCAACTTCTACCGTTTTGATTTCTACTCACTTGATTTCTGATATCGAGCCAATCTTGGATGAAATTGTCTTCCTCAAAGATGGAAAAGTCGTCCGTCAAGGAAATGTAGATGACATTCGCTATGAGTCAGGTGAATCCATTGACCAACTCTTCCGTCAGGAATTTAAGGCCTAAGCAAAGGAGATTATTATGTTTTGGAATTTAGTTCGCTACGAATTTAAAAATGTTAACAAGTGGTATTTAGCCCT
>CAUOWW010000127.1:0-3297 GCA_963508345.1 uncultured bacterium | reverse complement strand
TGTAGAAAACGGTAATGGTACTGTTTCTGAAACCACAGTTCGTGACGGTAAATCACCAACTGCTAAGGTTGTGGATAACGGAGATGGCACTCACACGATCACAGTTGTGAACTCAGACGGTACAACTACTACAACCACAGTTCGTGATGGTAAAGAACCAAAACTTGAAATTATTGATAACAACAACGGTTCGCACACTATTAAGGTGACAGGTGCTGATGGTAAGGAAACGACAACTACAATCTTTGATGGTAAATCACCAAAAGCGAACATCGTTGATAACGGAGACGGAACTCACACATTGACAATCGTTGATTCTGATGGCCGTGAATACAAATCTATTATCAAAGATGGTAAAGACGGTAAAGATGGCGTTTCACCAACTGTAACTGTTAAAAATAATAACGATGGAACTCACGTTGTTACAATCATTAATCCAGATGGAAGTAAGACAGAAATGGTGATTAAAGACGGTAAAGATGGTAAATCACCAAAAGCTTCTGTTGAAGATAATGGAAATGGTAGTCATACAATCACAATCATCAATTCTGACGGAACTGTGACAAAAACAGTTGTTAAAGACGGTAAAGATGGTCGCGATGGACGTGATGGCAAAGACGGTAAAGACGGCAAAGATGGTAAATGTGGTTGCCAAGACAAACCAGTAACACCATCAAATGACAAACCAGTTCCTCCAACACCTAATGTGCCACAAGGACCAACGTTTGCAATGCCAGAACCACCAGTTCACGAATTGCCAGAATTAAACGGAGGTGTGCCAGGAATGCCAGAAGTTGCTGAAGTACCAGAATTAGATATTCCAACAGTACCAGCACAACCAACACCAGAAGTACCGGTTAAACCTGTGCCAGCGCAACCAACACCAAATGTACCGACACCAGAAGTGCCAGTACAACCAACTCCAGTTGTTCCAACACCAGAAGTATCGGTTAAACCAGTACCAGCGGTTCCAGAACAACCAGTAGTACCAACACCGGCTCAACCAGCAACTCCAGTAAATGCTAACCCAGTAGTATCAAATACAGTTAAAGAAAACCATGGGGACAAATTACCTGAAACTGGAAGCCAATCTGATTATATCTCTGTTCTTCTAGGTAGCGGTATTCTATTGAGTCTATATGTAGGACGAAGAAAAGAAGATTAATCAGCCAAAAGCAGTCACTAATTTCTCGAAAGAAGATGATAAGTGATAGATATCGAATGAAAGAATATTCTTAGAATGATTTTCCTATAATGGAAAAGACTGCTAAAAACCTTGAGTGGTAACGCTCAAGGTTTTTTTGGATGGCTGATGTTTGTCTGAAAATCTTGATTGAGAAATAATACTAGCCTAAAATAAAAAAACATCTTATAGTAGTTATGAAATTTACAAACGAAGAAATACAAAAAATTGAACAACTCCTAAGAGATTCATCTTACGCCAAATATCACAAACGTCTACAGATTATTTATTTTCGCTCAAAAGAAAAGAGTTATAAGGAAATCATGGATCTGCTAGATTGTAATAAAACAACTGTTTGGAGGAATTTGAAAAAATATAAGGAGTTTGGTTTAGAAGCTCTTCTTCAAGAAACCCGTGGTGGACGTCATCGAGAATATATGACTTACGAAGAGGAACAAGCATTCCTAAAACGTCATATAGAAGCTGCTCAGGCTGGGGAATTTGTAACTGTCAATCAGTTATTTGAAGCCTATCAAAAAGAGATTGGTCGCACTTCCACACGTGATGGTTTCTATTATCTCCTGAAACGCCATGGTTGGCGAACGGTCACTCCTCGACCTGAACATCCCAAGAAGGCAGACGCTCAGACAATTGAGACGTCTAAAAATAAAATCTACATTCGAGACCTTAAGTAAGCGCTTTAAAGAGGAGGGGACTTATAACAAAGTACGTTTGATGTACCAAGATGAAGCTGGTTTCGGGAGGATCAGTAAGATGAGTTCTTGTTGGGCTCCTCAAGGAATTCGACCTAGCATTCCGAGTCATTATATGCGAGAATATCGCTATTGTTATGGGGCAGTAGATGCTCAGACAGGAGATTCCTTCTTCCTTATTGCTGGAGGATGTAATACTGAGTGGACGAATGAATTTCTACGGCAAGTCTCACAAGCTTATCCAGATGACTATATTTTACTTGTTATGGATAATGCTATCTGGCATAAATCAAGTACTTTAGAGATTCCAAGTAATATTGAATTGGCTTTTATCCCACCTTATACACCAGAAATGAACCCTATTGAACAAGTCTGGAAAGAAATTCGAAAACGAGGTTTTAAAAATAAGGCTTTCCAAACATTGGAAGCTGTCATTAGACTTCCTGCGAAATTAAAATCCTAGTTCACGGTTGATAATTACAGCAATCAAATTCATTCTTAATCTAAACCGTTTGCGTCGATTTCGATAGGTTGTTGAAAATAGTTTAAACGTTTTTACTTTTGCAAAAATATTCTCAACCTTGATTCTCTCTTTAGATAGCACATGAGTATAGGATTTATCTTCAAGAGTTAGTGGCTTAAGTTTACTTGATTTCCTCGGGGTTTGCACTTGTGAATACATCTTCGTGAGCCCCTGATAACCACTGCCAGCCAAGATTTTACCAGCTTGTCCGATATTTCTGCGACTCATTTGAACAATTTCATATCGTGGCAATAGTTCACTGCAATATCCAAAGAAACAATTCTACCTTGGTTTGTGACAATCGCTTGAGCCTTCATAGCATGATATTTCTTTTTACCAGAATAATTCGCTAGTTGATTTTTTAGGACGCTTGATTTTTATCTCTGTTGCATCCATAATCACCGTATCCTCAGCACTAAGATGAGTTTTTGAAATCGTAAAACCATTTTGAACAAGAGTTTCTTCAACCCATTGACTCCGACGAATTAAGTTGCTTTCGTGAATGCCAAAATCAGCCGCAAGTTGTTCATAAGTGTGGTATTCTCGCATGTATTGAAGAGTGGCCATGAGGAGGTCTTCTAGACTTAATTTGGGTTTTCGTCCACCTTTCGCGTGCTTAAGTTGGTAAGCTCTTTTTAACACATCTAACATCTCTTCAAAAGTAGTGCACTGAACACTAACAAGGCGCTTGAAACGGATATCGCTTAATTATTTACTTGCTTCATAATTCATAGAACTATTATATCATACACCACCCAGCAGTCCAACACCAAACCTACTCTAACCCCTTAAACCCAGCGATTCCAAGTCGCTGGGTTTTTCGTTATGTGACTATTAGTCCGTCTCGCTCCGTTAGGTGCGAGACAAAAAAACCACCC
>CAUOWW010000126.1:0-3298 GCA_963508345.1 uncultured bacterium | reverse complement strand
CAGGCAAAGGTCAAGCCTTTTCCTAATTTCTCTAGACGAGAGTTCTTTGAGGGAGAAAGTAATTTTTTAGCTAATTCTTCTTGATTCATTATTGACTCCCTTCTAGTGCTGTCACCGTTCCTACAGCATCTTTTTCAACCTTCATTTCCTTAACAGAAATATAGCCCATTCCCTTAACGATTCCGCTTTGCGCTTCATCTGAGAGGACAAAGTTGAGAAATTCTACCACCAATTCATTGGGCTGACCTAGGGTGTACATGTGTTCATAAGACCACAAAGGCCAGTTATTACTTGTAACATTTTCTGCAATCGGCTCATAGCCATTCAACTTCATGCGTTTCACCGAGTCATCCACATAGGCAAAGGCTAGGTAAGAAATGGCTCCTGGTGTCTGGGAAACAATGTTTTTGACCATCCCATTTGAATCCTGTTCTTGACTCTGCACGGCAGATTGACCATCCATGATAACACTATCAAAGGTTGCACGCGAACCAGAACTTGCCGCGCGGTTGATAATGGAAATGGCTAGGTCTTTCCCACCGACTTCTTTCCAGTTGGTCACTTGACCTGTGAAGATGCTACGGAGTTGTTCAGTTGTCAGATTTTCAACATCAACTTCCTTATTTACAATGACTGCCAAGCCCGCTACAGCAACCTTATGGTCCACTAGAGCGGATGCGTTGATACCGTCTTTTTCCTCGGCAAATACGTCTGAATTTCCTACATCAACGGCTCCAGACTGAACCTGAGACAGACCTGTACCAGATCCTCCACCTTGGACGTTGACTGTTTTTCCAACGTGCAGAGAGCCAAATTCATCTGCTGCTGCTTCGACCAAGGGCTGAAGAGCCGTTGAGCCAACAGCTGTCATAGATTCTCCACGATCAATCCAGCTAGCACATCCCGCCAAAGAACCTGCCAGCAAAAGAGCTGCAAGGGATAGAGCGAGTTTTTTCCTTTTTTTCACTGTTTTTCTCCTTGAAAATAATGGTGAATGCTGTGAATTTTTTCAACTATTTATTTATGTTTTTCTTTTGAAAATTGGGAGCCAACTGAAGTTCTTAGCTTGATTTTACTTGAAATTTACTCAGTTATCTTTTCCACCAATTTTGACTTAAAATGAAAGACAATTTGAAAAAAATCCATACTTCCACTATAACATAGACAAGCTACTTTGACTAGCATTTTCACTTGAATCTAAGGCCTTTTGGAAAATAATTTTTCAAAACATTTCCAGTCACCTTAGCAAAGCCCAACCCATTGCCTTGAACCAAAACTTGATACCAACCATTTGGCAGACTTTCCGACAGCTGAATGGTTTCTCCAGCCACATACTTTACAAACTCTTCTTGATCAATTGTAACGGACTGCTTGACCTGACTCGGTTTCAAGGCTAGTCCAAGAGCGAAACTAGGCTCAAAGCGTTTCTTCTTAAAGGTACCCAGATGCAGTCCATTGCGAGCAATCTTGAGCTTCCCTAAATCTGGCAAAAGTTCTGGCAAGAGATAGAGTTGGTCACCAAACGTCTGCAAGATTCCTCTTAGATTGATTTTCAAATGTTTTTGGGCAAATTCCTGCCACAAGGCAACTTGTTCACGGCTGAGATTGCTCTTACTTGCCTTACATTTTGGTGCTGTATTTTCACCTTTAAATTGCAAATGGGCTACAAATTGCCCCTCTCCCTTAAACTGATGAGGGTACATACGAGCTGTTTCTGGCAGGTCAATACCAGCTACCATTCCATTGATATGCTCAACTGGCAGCAAATCAAAATCATACTCTTTTAGTAGCCAATTGACGATCTCTTCGTTTTCCTCAGGTGCCCAGGTACAAGTTGAATAAACCAAGCGACCACCTTCAGCTAGCATGGTCACTGCATCCTCTAGAATTTCTCTTTGCAAGCTAGCACATTGACTCGGATAATCTAAGCTCCAATAGTCCATAGCATCTGGTTGCTTACGAAACATCCCTTCCCCAGAGCAAGGAGCATCAAGGACAATAAGGTCAAAATAGCCTTTAAAGACCTTGGCCAAGCGGTCGGCAGATTCATTAGTCACTACGACATTTGTCGCTCCAAAGCGCTCCATGTTTTCTACTAAAATCTTAGCCCGTTTACTTGAAATTTCATTTGAAACAAGGAGACCCTCTCCTGCTAGATAGGCGGCCAGCTGAGTTGATTTTCCACCTGGAGCAGCAGCCAAATCCAAGACCTTCATCCCAGGACTGGGCTGGGCTACCTGAGCCACCATCTGGGCAGCGGGTTCTTGCGAATAAACCAAACCAGTAGCATGCTCAGGCGATTTCCCTGATACCTTCCCATAATGTCCCCAAGGGGTTTGAGGAATGGCATTAGAAAAGGAAAGTTGCTCTTCTTTTAAGGGATTGACCCGAAAGGCAGAAACCGCTTCCTCTTCAAAAGAGGCAAGAAAATCTCTTGCCTCATCTCCTAGTATCTTCTCATATTTTTCAACAAATCCTTCTGGAAATTGCATTTAAGTTCTTTTCCTTTCGTAAATATAGGACTGAATTTCCTCCTGCATCTCAAGAGGCACCATCATGACCGCCTGTCTGGTTTGAAAATTAGGAGTTTCACCAGAAAGAGTCACAATCCGATAGCCCAGACTTTCCCCTAAAATACTAGCAGCAGCATAATCCCATGGTTGCAGATAAGTGACATAGGTCAACAAACGCCCTGACAAAATCTTGGCAAAACTAATGGCCGCACTCCCATAGACACGAACACCGAGGACGGCTCGACTCAAATCAGCCAGCCCCCATTCGTTGGTTTCCAGCATGCCACTATTTCCTGCAATAAGAAAATCTCCAAGTGGTTTTGCTTTAAAGGGAGCTAGGGGCTTATCATTTAGACAAACGGGAAAGGCTCCACCACCGTGATAACAATTCCCTTTGACCACATCATAAATCAGGCCAAACTGGCCTTGACCATTTTCAAAATAAGCCATCATAACAGCAAAATCTTCCTGCTGGGCTACAAAGTTATTGGTACCATCAATGGGATCAATAACCCAAACCTTGCCCTCTTGAACCGAGGCTCGCAGACAACCTTCTTCAGCACAAATCTTATCCTCAGGATAACGAGACAAAATCTCACTAACCAAGAGTTCCTGAACTTCCTTGTCCAGTCTGGTCACCAAATCTGTTGGAGAGGACTTGGTCTCAACACGCAAGTCTTCCTGCATATGGTCAAGGATGTACTGGCCCGCCTTCTTGACAAGCTCTTTGGCAAATTCAAATTTACTTTCCAAGAGAAATCTTTCCTTCCCCTTTTTCCTTGGCA
>CAUOWW010000125.1:0-3363 GCA_963508345.1 uncultured bacterium | reverse complement strand
TAAAGAAAAGCTAGAAAACGTTTCAGAGGATATTATGAGTATTGAAATGACCGTCAGTGAGATTGCAGAGGTTTTAGGATTATCTCGCCAAGCAATCAATAACCGTGTCAAAGAATTACCAGAAGAAGACACAGATAAAAATGACAAAGGGGTAACGGTAGTTACCAGAAGTGGCTTGATTAAGCTAGAAGAAATCTATAAAAAAACGATTTTTGAAGATGAGCCTGTCAGTGAAGATGTCAAGCAACGTGAACTGATGGAGATTCTAGTTGATGAGAAGAATGCAGAAATTCTCCGTCTTTATGAACAATTAAAAGCCAAGGATCGTCAGTTATCAGAAAAAGACGAGCAGATGCGTATCAAAGACCGTCAGATTGCTGAGAAAGACAAACAACTCGATCAGCAGCAACAATTGACCCTTCAAGCCATGAAGGATCAAGAAAATCTTAAGCTAGAGCTGGACCAAGCAAAAGAAGAAGTCCAATCAACTAAGAAAGGCTTTTTTGCTCGTTTATTTGGAGGATAATCAAGGAGCTGTTTAGGTTAAATGCTAACCTGATGGCTTCTTTTATTTCTAATCTAAATAGTATAGTTGCTCAAGTAAAATAACAGTAGAGGAGAGGTAGAAAATGGAACGATTAGAAGATTACATTGCTTTCGATTTAGAATTTAATCAGCATGAAGGGCAAACACACTTGATTCAAGTATCGGCAGTGCGTTTTAGAGATGGTCAGGAAATCGATGCCTATGATTCCTATGTCCATACCAGTGTTCCCTTAAAAAGTTTTATCAATGGTTTGACTGGGATTACAGCTGAGACCTTAAAAGATGCTCCTCCAGTGGAGAAAGTTATAAAAGATTTCCAAGAGTTTGTGGGTTCTTTACCCATGGTAGGCTACAATGCTGCTAAAAGTGATTTGCCTATTCTAGCAGAGCATGGTTTAGACTACAGTCAGCACTACAAGGTAGATTTGTATGATGAAGCTTTTGAACGTCGGAGTTCAGATTTACATGGTATTGCCAATCTCAAATTGCAAACCGTTGCCTCATTTCTTGGATTTCAAGGTCAGTCTCATAATAGTCTAGAGGATGCACGTATGACGGCGCGTGTTTATGAGTCCTTTCTAGAGTCGGATCAAGCTAGAGAATTGTTAGGGGCAGAAAGTAGTCTATCAAACAATCCTTTTGGTGGCCTAGACTTGTCTCAATTATTTGACTAGGAGTGCCTATGAAACCTGAAAAATCTAAAAATCTAGGTTTTAAGCAAATATACTTTAATCTAGATAAAATACTCTTTCTATTTTTCTTGACTTTTATGATGATTGAGTTTGTCTGGTTACCAGCAAATTCTTGGATTGCTGGACTTTTGCTCCGTCAGACAGGTTATCTCTTTCTATCCTACAACAATATTTTTGCTATTATAACGGGCTCACCCTTTGTTAGTTTTGCTTTATTTGTTCTGGTAATTGTTAATTTACTGATTGCCTATTACCAGATAGGACTTCTCTTTATTGGTGCTCGGCATTTATTATGCCATGAAAAAAGGACTTTGCTGGAGTACAGTCGTAAGGTCTTTCGCCAAAGTTTCTTGTTTATGAAGCAAGTCACGCTTGCAAAGATAACCTTTATCTTCTTTTATGTCATGATGCTCTTTCCATTGATTCGAAAGATTTTAAAGATTTACTACCTAAATAAAATTGTCATTCCAGACTTTATCGTTGATTATGTGGAAGACAAGTATTGGCTAGTAGGTATAGTGGTTACTATTCTAGCTTTACTTCTATTTTATATTTCAGTGCGTTTGATGTTTGCCCTACCTCAGCTTTTATTTGAGAAGAAAACAGTCAAAGAAGCAGTCAGATACAGTCTAGAGAAGACAAGAAAGCACTCCTGGTTTTATACTTGGAACTTGCTTTGGATTGTCGTCAAAACGTACCTATTTTTCATTCTTCTGTTGATTCCAATCCTAGCAAGTCAAGTGCTGATGGATGGTCTGACTCATAAGGAATCTCTTGTACTGGGAATTATCAACTTTGTCTTGATTAAGAATTTCCACTATATGGCCTTGACTTACTTTCTCATTAAGTTTGTTTCCTTCTTAACAGGAGAAGAACTAGAAATTACACCAAGGAGAAAGAAAGACCACTGGATGAGATGGGGAGTGATGGGCTGTGCTTGTATCTTTTTCACTCTTGAGGGTTATGTTTATTTAGAAGCTCCAGTCGCTAATAAACCTTTAATCATTTCTCACAGAGGAGTATCTAATAAGAATGGTGTGCAAAATACCATCCAATCACTAGAAAGGACAGCTCAGCTAGAGCCAGACTTTGTTGAGACAGATGTTCAGGAAACAAAAGATGGCCAGTTTGTCATGATGCATGATGCCAATATCAAAAATTTGACAGGTGTTAATGCTAATCCACAGGATCTAACTTTGAAAGAATTAACCAAACTTGATATTTCAGAAAATGGTTATCATAGCAAGGTGTCCAGTTTTGATGACTATCTCAATAAAGCCAATGAATTGCATCAAAAACTCCTCATTGAAATTAAAACCAGTCGAAAAGATAGTCCAGATATGATGAAACGCTTTATGGAAAAATATGGAACGGTTCTTAAGCAGAATGGTCATCAAATGCAATCTTTAGACTACCATGTGATTGATCAGGTGCTAGCCTACGATTCTCAAATTCCAGTCTATTTCATCCTACCTTACAATAGTATCTTTCCAAGAACCAAGGCTACAGGTTACACCATGGAGTATTCAACTTTAGATGAAAATTTTGTCAACAAGCTTTGGAATACGGATCAGAAATTGTACGTTTGGACCATCAATAGTTCAGAGTCCTTTGATAAATCAGTTCATTTGGGAGCTGATGGCATGATAACAGATGACTTGGAAATGATTCAAGAGCAGGTTACCATTGCCCAAGAAGATCCAGAGTATACTGAATTGCTTTTCAAACAGGCCATGGAATTCTTTAATTTTTAATAAGCAAAAAGAGGAACAGTTGTTCCTCCCACGATAAGCAAGTATTCTCTTGAATGCTTGTTTTTATTATTTTAAAATGGCAATTTCCCAGCGAAAGCACCCAATTTTTTCTTGGTAGTTTCATCGATTTGTTCAAGAGCAGAGTTGATGGCTTGAACGGTCATATCAGAAAGAGTTTCAAGGTCTTCTGGGTCAACGACAGCTGGATTGAAGTCAATGCTGACAACTTTCTTGTCACCAGTTAAGGTCGCTTGGACAAGGTCTTGAGCAGATTTGCCAACAAATTGCATAGCAGCAAGTTCAGCTTGGCTTTGTTCCATTTGTTTTTGAAGTTTTTGTGCTTGACGCATCATGTTTTGCATGTTCATCAT
>CAUOWW010000124.1:0-3427 GCA_963508345.1 uncultured bacterium | reverse complement strand
ACAATCCTTACGCTATTATCGTCTTTATCACCAGTCGATCAGAGTTTGCGACTCTAACCTATAAATACCAGGTATCAGCCCTAGATTTTGTTGATAAGGATATCAATGATGAGATGTTTAAGAAGAGAATTGAGCAAAATATATTCTACACGAAGAGTATGTTACTTGAAAATGAAGATGTGGTAGATTATTTTGATTACAATTACAAGGGAAATGATTTAAAAATTCCTTACCATGATATTTTGTATATTGAAACGACAGGTGTCTCTCATAAATTACGCATTATTGGTAAGAATTTTGCCAAAGAGTTCTATGGAACAATGACAGATATTCAGGAAAAGGACAAACATACTCAGCGATTTTATTCTCCTCATAAGTCATTTTTGGTAAATATAGGCAATATTAGAGAAATTGACCGAAAGAATCTAGAAATTGTTTTTTATGAAGACCATCGTTGTCCTATTTCAAGATTAAAAATTAGAAAATTGAAAGATATTTTAGAGAAAAAATCTCAAAAGTAATTGACAATTAGTAAGAAATTGATATAATGGTTATATCTGCTACAGATAGAAGGTCCGTTGGTCAAGGGGTTAAGACACCGCCTTTTCACGGCGGTAACACGGGTTCGAATCCCGTACGGACTATTTTATCCGCCATAGCTCAGTTGGTAGTAGCGCATGACTGTTAATCATGATGTCGTAGGTTCGAGTCCTACTGGCGGAGTATAGATAAAAGGGAACACAACTGTGTCCCTCTTTTTGTATCAATTTGTATCACCAAGCATCTTTATAAGGAAGTCTGTTATTTCTTGAGGACTTTCTTTTTTTCCGTTTGCAATCCAAGTTTGGCAGACACCAAAAAGTGCGTGAGTTAGATAGATGCTACTGTATTCTAATTCAGTGGTATTGAGATTCAGTTTCATAAATTGCTTTTGTAAATCTGTACTAAGCATGATATGAAGTTTATTTCGTAAGAAATTTTGGATTTCTTTAGTCCCATTTTCAGAAAGAAGAGCAGCCAGAAGTGGTTCTGACTCTAGATATTCAAAGACTTCTAAAATAGCATCTTTTTTGTGATGAGCATGTTTTTGAAAAATATATTCAAATGTATGAAATAGCTTGCTTTGATAGTGCTCAATCATATCATATTTATCCTTATAGTGAGTATAGAAGCTGGAACGACTAATTCCGGCTTTTTCTGCTAACTTGACAGTAGAAATTTGATCAAATGGTTGTTCCATCAGTAATTGTACCATAGCATTTTCAATAGTTCGCTTTGTTTTTAAGCGTTTGTTACTTTCTTGCATATTTCCTCCTTGTGAACAAATTAGACTATGTGTCTAAAAATAGATTTTTTATCTTGTAATTTAGATTTTTTAATGTATAATCTATTATATCAAAATTTTAGACAATATGTTTAAAAAAGGAGAATATATGTTTAAAGAATGGAAAGCAATTTTTAAAAAACCAACCTTTATTATTGTCATGATAGGGATTTCTCTTATTCCAGCTCTGTACAACATCATATTTTTGTCATCAATGTGGGATCCATATGGGCAATTGCCTGACTTACCTGTGGCAGTTGTCAATAATGATAAAGAGGCTTACTATAATGGTAATAGTATGTCTATAGGAAAAGACATGGTGTCCAATTTAAAAGAAAATAAAACCTTGGATTTTCATTTTGTAGATGAAGAGGAAGGAAAGAAGGGATTGGAAGATGGCGATTACTATATGGTAGTGACTTTACCAAGTGATTTATCTGAAAAAGCAGCTTCTATTTTAACGGATCATCCAGAGCAAATGCAAATCGATTATCAGACTTCAAGTGGTCATAGTTTTATTGCCAGCAAGATGAGCGATTCTGCTATGACACAATTAAAGCAGAGTGTTTCTACCTATGTAACCGAGATCTATACTAAAGCTTTATTCAACAAAATGGTCGATTTAAAGAATGGTATGAGTCAAGCAGCGTCTGGTAGTGAAAAACTAACTGATGGAGCGAATCAGTTAGTGGCAGGAAGTCAAACATTATCTACTAACCTACACTCTTTAGCAGATTCAAGTTTAACATTTTCAAATGGAACGGAGCAGTTTACTAAAGGGTTATCCTCTTATGTCTCTGGTGTTGAACAACTTCATCTTGGCTTAGGGAATTTTAATAGTGGTTTAGTTACATATACTGGTGCAGTGAGTCAATTAGATAGTGGGTTAGGTCAATTATCTTCTAAAAGTCCTGAATTAGTAGGAGGAATCAATCAACTGTATACTGGTGTAGAGTCCTATACTGACGGTGTTTCTAAGCTTAATGCTGGTCTTAATCAATTTTCATCTGGTGTTAGTGACTATACAAATGGAGTGGGAAATCTTGCAACAGGAGCTAATCAGTTGTCTAGTCAATCAGCTACACTTCGAATGGGTATGGAGCAATTAAGTGAGGGGATTCAACAACTTTCTAGCAAGTTAGATGCTTCGTCTGAGAAAAAAGATCAAATTAATCAATTATCTTCTAGTTTAAATCAGTTAAATCAAGCTATTCAAAATATTGATGTTGGAGATGCAAAACAATTAGACTCTGTTTTATCAAGTATAGTATCTCTTTCTAATCAAATGTTAGCAAGTGCTCGGTCTGATAAAGCGACTACATTAGCCAATATTCAATCGACAGCAGCTTATCAATCTTTGACAAGTGAGCAACAAGCTGAGATAAGCGCTTCTGTATCTCAAAATTCGACTGATAGTATTCAATCGGCTCAGTCAATTCTAGCTTTAGTTCAAGGTTTACAGGGAAGTTTAGAAAACTTACAAAATCACTCTTCTAATCTTTCGACATTAAAAAATCAAGCTAATCAAGTATTACCGCTTGCTTCTACTTCTTTGACAGGATTGTCAAGTGGATTAACAGAAATACAGGGAGCAGTGACGAGTAAATTAGTTCCTGCTAGTCAGTCGATTACATCGGGTGTAAATGCATATACTGCAGGTGTTGATAAAGTTTCTCAAGGCTCAAGTCAACTAAGTGAAAAGAATTCCACCTTGACAGGTAGTTTGAACCAACTAGTTTCAGGCTCAAACACCTTGACACAAAAATCTTCTAACTTGACAGCAGGAGTTGGTCAATTAGTTGAAAAAACTCCAGAATTAGTGTCTGGTATTGAAAAATTATCAACTGGCTCTAACCAATTGAATCAAAAGAGTCAAGAACTAATGGCAGGAGTTGATAAATTACAATCAGGATCTGGTCAATTAGCAGACAAATCCAGTCAGTTACTTTCAGGTGCTTCTCAATTAGAGAATGGAGCTAATAAATTGGCAGATGGATCTGGGAAACTTGCAGAAGGTGGAACAAAGTTAACTTCTGGATTGGAAGATTTACAGACAGGAGTTGCTTCTTTAGGACAAGGACTAAGTAATGCTAGTGATCAACT
>CAUOWW010000123.1:0-3471 GCA_963508345.1 uncultured bacterium | reverse complement strand
CATGAAAGACAGGATTGCTACTCAATGAAAATCAAAGAGCAAACTAGGAAGCTAGCCGCAGGCTGCTCAAAACACTGTTTTGAGGTTGTAGATAAGACTGACAAAGTCAGGAACATATATCTACGGTAAGGCGAAGCTGACGTGGTTTGAAGAGATTTTCGAAGAGTATGAAGTTTAAAGAAAGGCCAAGATACGAAGATAATCCCCAATCAGTGCCACTTCAGCTACAAAGAAGAGGAGGATAATGACTCCGTTCACAAGGACAGACAAGAATAATTGATAGAAGGAGTCGGTTTCACTTGCTTGACTTGGCCTTGTAATGATATGGAGATTAGCGAGCAGAATGATTCCAATGCTAATCACACACAAGAGGGCTGTGAATCGCAGGCTGTCAAAGAAGGCAAAGAAACTAGCAATAGCAGTGAGGAAGATTGGGATTGCTAAGAGTTGACTATATTGTTGGAGAACCTTTTCTAGCGTCCAGTCCTTTTCTTGGTAGATAAATCGTCTCACTACGAAACTACCCAAGAGGAATGAAAAGAAGAAGAGTGTTGTTGCTACTAGGATAGAGATAATCGAAAAGAGATTTAATGAAGCAAATTGTTCAGGGAAGTGATTATGCATAGTTGCTATATGTCCATAGTAAGCATGTTTGATGTGGTAGATACTAAAGAAAAAGGAAGATGCAGAAAACAGAATGAGCAAGAGAAAGGCTGTGTAACTGTGTGTGCTACTTGTTTCAAGCTTGCTTGTAGGAGATTTGAGAGCCTCCACTAGCCAAGACCAAAAATCAAGCGCTTGCTCCTTCCATTTATCCGTAGATTTTGGAACTTGGTCGGGGATATAGGGACTTTCTAAGGATTGACTGATAAGAAGTGGCTCTTTCGTGGTTGGTTTTTGCTGAGGAAGTGCTTCTTGACTCTCTTCAGCTTTAGTGACTTTTTCTGTTTCTTTAGAAAGGTCTTGCTCTTCTTCAGTAGAATCTAATACTTTCTTTTCTTCTATTTCTGCTCTCGATTCACTGTCTTCAGGCTTTTCAATTTTCTCTTCTTGCTGGCTTTCCAGTTCGACTTCAGCTTGAGAAACTTCCTTCTCTAACTGAGTATTTTTTTCAATTGGCGTATCGAGATCGGCTATCGTTTCTTCAGCCTTGTCTGCAACATCTTGGACTTGTTCATCAGGCTTGTTCTTGCTTGTTGTTTTTACAAAATCATTACTTTCAAACCATTCTTGTTTCATGGTAGAACCTCCTTTTTAGTGGGTTATGTGTCATAGTGGTCGATATAAATAGGTTTATTAAGGTCTGTTAGCTGTAGTTTCAAGACTAATATAATCATCAGCCTTAGCGATGAGTTGACCTTTTGCATCAGTTTTTTCAGTTTGGTAAGGGTTGCTTAATTCGTTGGGGTGGCGTTGACTCTCATCTCTCGATAACTGATAAATAGGACCATGGTGACTCGAGAGGTCTAAGTTAATTTCTTGGCTTTCTTTTTGAGTTAGCATGATACTGAGCGCATTTTTAGAAGATAGTTCTACTTTACCATATACTTTAATATTTTCAGCGTGGAAGTGCTTCTCTGTTGACTCTAGCTGACTATCTGTAAGGTCTGTATCAAAGATATTGACGATATTAGGGGTTGTGAGTTTACTGTTTTTGATACGACTTCCTTCAATTCGGAGGAGATAGCCATTATTGGTATTGAGGGTCGCATTTTCAAGACTAGCATTTATGATGGTGGTTTGTCTGCGATTGGCTGAGATGTTGATTCCTTTTAGGCTTCTTCCTTTTGGTAATTGGAGAATAACTTCATCAAAACGACTAGAGTAGCTGCTTGCGATATGGAGAATCCCGCCAATTCCAGAAGAGAGAAACGGACTTTTAGACAGTTTCTTATCAGTGAGGCTTAGCGTTTTATCGTTCTGATTTGTGACAAGATCATGGTTAGCAGAAATAGATGGATGATAAGAAATGTGGATTTGATCATCGAAAGAGTCCGTGATGGTCAGCGCGTGTTGGTGGAGCGTAATCTCTAGGTTTTCGACTTCCTTGCCAAAGGACAGTTTTTCCATCCGACTATCATAGACAGGTTCCTTAGACATGGCAAGTAGGCTCTTGATTCCGTCAGATTGGATACCTACAAAAAGCAGGATAAAGCCGATAACGGTAGTCACCACACCAAAAATGAGAAATCCTTTTGTCCATTTACGCATGCTGGTCACCTCTCTTTCCTTTTTTGAGAACAAATTGCACCAGGCGAACAATGAGTAGGCCGAAGAAGCGGGCTACATAGGAAATACCTAGTAAGACTAGTGAAGAAGCACCGATAGCCAGTAAACCAGAACCAAAAATCAAGATAAAGGCTGATTTAGCTTGGGCTAGGACAGTGAAACTTTCAACTAAAAATAGGAATCCGCCGATGATACCAAGTATGGAAACCGCAAAGAAAGCGAAGATGACAGTCAAGGCTGCCACAAGGATTGCGAACAGGGCCACAAGGATTGCGATTCCCAGAGGAATGCCGATAGGTGCTGCAAGGAGGGCCAACAAGGCGATATGCAAAATTTGTCGGTTATTTTTTTGAGCGGGTGCTTCATTGATTTTTTTATCGAGAAGATTGGAGAGAACTTCGTGGGCCGCTTCTTTGGGAGTTCCTAAACTAGCGATGAGTTCTTCTTCTCCCTCGACTCCAGCATCATCAAAGAGTTCCCTGAAATAGTCCATGGCTTCCATGCGGTCAACTTCAGGCAGTTTCTTGAGATAAAGTTCTAGCTGAGTCAGGTATTCAGTTCTTGTCATGGCGGATACTCCCTTCTATGATGCCATTGATGGTGTCTGTATAGAGTACCCATTCATCTTTTAGGGTCACGAGCTGTTCTATACCACCATTTGTCAAGGAGTAGTATTTGCGCATGCGACCTTGGAACTCTCTAGAATAGGTTGTCAGAAAGCTATTGCCTTCCAATTTTTTGAGAATGGGATAGAGTGTGGATTCTTTGATATTAGCGATCAGCTTAATGGTCTGGCTAATCTCATAACCATAAGAATCATCCTGCTCCAGTACGGCCAAGATGAGAAATTCAATCAAGGCAGAGGATGTTGGAAAGTACATGGGGAACCTCCTTTTCTAATGTGTAAGATTTTTATATATAATTTTTCTACACATACATTGTACATCTAAAAGAAAGCCCTGTCAAGAGAAATGTGTAAAATTTTTATATATAAAAAACTTCTAGCCGAAACTAGAAGTTTAGAGGATTTTATCAGCTCTGTCCACTGTGAAGAGAGCCACAGTCATCAGGATATCGACGAGCAAGAGGGCAGCTACAGCTGGAACCCAAGAGTGGAAAAGGTCAAAACTGTAACCAAAGAGGGTTGGTCCAAAGGCTGCTAGGATATAGCCTCCTGTTTGAGATAAGCCAGACAATTGGGCAGTCTTTTCAGGGGCGCTTGTCTTGAGTGAAAAGTTGACC
>CAUOWW010000122.1:0-3515 GCA_963508345.1 uncultured bacterium | reverse complement strand
GCACTATCTGCTTGAGAGATTTTTCTAAAGGTATAGTTAGGGTTGCCACCATAGTTGGTTTCGGACACGAGGAAAGAACCATCATCATATACCTTCTATAGCGATAGGTAAAACTTTGATACTATCTCCATCTTTTCCCCCGCTTCACACCGTGCGTGCGACTTTCACCGCACACGGCGTTCCATCAATAGTGTATTATCACGATTTTGCTTTATCGTGCTGTATTAATATGATTAACATAATTGTTCTAAGTTCAAATTTTCTTTCAATAATGGTGAATTTCCTGCAAGTTCGCGCAACTGATTTAATTTGGTCAGTCCTGTATCACTCAAATTCAAAAGCTGAAAGAGATTTTTGATGACCTTCTCATTTGTTGCGTGAATCAGGCGATGAATATCTCGTCCAACAATGATAAGGTTCCTATAAGAGTCATCCTTTGTTTCTAACCACGGTCTCTTATGGTGACAATGAATATCATCCATATCCAATTCCTGACCGGTTACAGCACATTTCCCTTTTTGAGCTACAAATAAAGAAATTCGATTATCATTGTATTCAACTGTTGCACGCTTATTTATAATTGAGTGTTCTCTCAGCCATTTTAATTTCCATGTTTCAACAGATTCCTGTTGTTTATGAATCAATTTTCTCCCCTCGGGAGTATACCTATTCAGATTCTTATTTCTTCCTTTTAGTGTTCTCGTCTTGACATAGCTAATTGGAAGAATTGGATAACCCATTAAGTACCGAATATTTTGAGATTGGAGGTAGGGGAGAAGTCCTTTATCTTTTCCCTTGTATTCTCCTATTTTTGTCAGACCTTTCGCCTGCAATCGATTTTTAAAAGAGAGATAAAGCTGATAATGAATTTCTTCTAAATCCTTACTCACATGTGTTGCCATACTATAATAGTTATGAATACCGATAACCATACTATTATACTTCTGTATTTCACGAATAATTGTTTCTTTAGCACCTTTAATTTGTATCAATTTCATCTGTTGTTTCAGTTGATGTTTAATACGTTTCTTGGCTTTTGATGCAATATGAGAGAAACAGACCAAACGATTATTCTTAGAAACTAGCTTTAAAGTAATCCCAAGGAATTCACTGCTTTTCTTTCTCAGATTGGTAATTTGAGATTTTTCCTCTGAAATAGGGAGGTTAAGTCGTTCTTTTAACCACAATTTTACAGCCTTAAACGTTCGCTCTGCCTCATTCCTATTTCGACAAAAGATTTTAAAATCATCCGCATATCGGACAATATAAACTTCTTTTAGCGTCGTTGAAGTTCGCAGCTTTCTGTAAACATGTGACTTGTGTCTTGTTCCCTTGGAATTATATTGAGGAACTAATTCCTTACAATCTCTTTCTTCCCATTGTCGTCCTATCCACCAATCAAATTCATTGAGATTGATATTGGCAAGTAGTGGAGATAAGATACCTCCTTGTGGTGTGCCCTTAGTTGGATATGTCACTTTTCCATTCGGAAGAACAATTGGTGCTTTTAACATTTTTCGAATAATCACTAGAAGTTGTTTGTCCCTGATACCTAATGTCCAGATTTGACGCATTAACTTAGTATGATTCACTTCATCAAAAAAGCCTTTAATATCAACGTCAACGACATAAGTCATATGACTTTTATTCATACGATACATACAGTCCATAATAGCGTTATCAGCCGACCTTAAGGGTCTAAATCCATAACTGTGTTTGTAAAATTTCGCTTCACAGATTGGATCCAACACTTGTAAAATACACTGTTGGGCCACTCTGTCCCACATCGAGGGAATGCCAAGTGGTCGTTTCTTCCCATTTGGCTTAGGAATCTCTACTCTTCTGACTTTTCTGGGTCTATAATATTGAAATCTTCTTTGAACTTTAGAGATAAAGTCTTCTTGGGTCAGATTTTCTAAATCTTTAATGGTAACACCATCTACTCCTTCGGTTTGACTACCACCATTCCGCTTTATGGTACGATAAGCGAGCAGTATATTCTCGGGAGATATGATAATGTTCATTAAGTTCTTAAAACTGAATCCCTTTTGACTTTTGGAATATAAATCATCAAATATCTCGGTCATGCCATAGTATTCCGCATACCTTAGTTTTTGATGTTTTAATAGTTTGTCATCATTTTTTGATTTCGTCATGGTCTATCACTCCTCTCTTTGGATTCGTGACCTTTTATGTCTTACAAGAATCCATGAAATGATAAAGTTCATAACAATACACTATTGACTAGTGGCTGTTCCTCCAGTATCATTACAACACTTTCAAAGGTCGTGCCACCACTCTCACTAGAGATTAAGGAAAGTTATGATTTTCTTTCCAATGTTTCTCTGGTTGTGCAACCTCCACATCTCTAGCTTTCGACGTTCCCTTATCTTTATCAATACTAAACTTAGGTGCCTAGCTATACCCCTTCAACTTTGATATGCCTGTAACATAACAAGGAATTTCATATCGTCGATTCTTACTCTTCCTCAAGTTGAAACAACTTACGTTGTTATACGCATTTCTACGTACTCGCCTTCGGAGCGTACATTCGCTGGTTCGTCAGTGCTCATGCACATTCTCACCCTATTTAGTTTTTAATGACTCCCGACCTATCAGATACATATTCCACCTCTGGAACACTTTCGATTCTTAAGTCCTTAAGAATGACGGTATCTTTCAGCCGACTTCACCGAGCTTCAAACCTTTACCTTTGCACAAGATAAACGCATGTCGGAGTATTAGAGAAATCGTTTCAGGGCGTTACCCCTTCATTCCAATTTTCAAGATAAGAGTTCTCCATTCTATTCAAATTTAACCTGATTATCAGGTTGATTTTTCAAGAACGTGTCTAACCTTTTCAGTTAGAAACGTCTCGCACCGACAAAAGCCACATGACCGTAGATGGCTGGTGTGCCATGTGTACCTCCCACAAAAGAAACAATGGCACCTGCTCTTGGTGTAGAGCCAGTTTCCCCACCAAGACTTGAAGCTGTCTCAACCCAGTCCTGACCATTTCCCATGGTATTAATGATTGAAATCTTCTCTCCATTTCTACCTTTTAATTTCAAGCCTAATTGATTCATACGAGCCGCAACACCCCATGTACATTGTCCATAGGCATAGGCCATACCATCTCCACCACCAGGAACAGAATGATCATACAAGTCCCCACGAACCCCTTCAAGGGATTGTGGGTCACTTTTTGCCTGTCCTCCATTTGTTTGACTAAAGCCTTTTTCAATTTGGTAATACCATTCCGTGGCTCTAGTTTGTCTTTCCAGTAGTTTGTCACCAGAATTTCCCTCCCAATAGGTGAGGAAGAGTTGGGCCAGATTGGCTGCACTGCCCGTATTTTTAAAGAAATCCTTTAACCAACTTTGATAGTAAGGACTATCCCCATGAAGCATAAAATCAAGTTGGAGGTCTAAATCATACCACTTCTTATTTTTGCTATGTGCATAATTCAATAAAGCTGTATGACGTGTTGAACCATCTGCAGTATCCGTCCATTG
>CAUOWW010000121.1:0-3519 GCA_963508345.1 uncultured bacterium | reverse complement strand
TTAAAAGATGTTATCTTACTTGCTTTCTTGTCTATCTTTTTTGGTGGCGTTTTTGTGGGTTCAGGTTATCTGTTTGATATCCTCACTCTGATTTTAGCCCCTCTTGGTTTACAGGCCTTTGCCAATGAAATCCTCTTTGGTCTCTGGTGTATGGCTGCGCCTATTGCTGCCATTTTTGTTCCAAGAGTGGGAAGTGCAACGATTGGAGAAGTGCTAGCTGCACTTGCTGAAGTCCTTTATGGTAGCCAATTCGGTCTAGGTGCCCTTTTGTCTGGCTTGGTTCAAGGTTTGGGAAGTGAACTTGGTTTTATCGTAACCAAGAATCGCTATGAAAGTTGGCTCTCTCTAACTGCTAATAGTATTGGGATTACGCTTGTTAGCTTTGTCTATGAATACATTAAGTTAGGTTACTACGCCTTCTCCCTTCCTTTTGTCCTTTCCTTGCTTGTGGTACGTTTTATTTCCGTCTTTTTCTTCTGTACAATTTTGGTTCGTGCTATTGTCAAACTCTATCATCAGTTTGCAGCTGGGGGCAAGGCATAGATGGGGCTGGAACTACGAGCGATTCAGTCCCCAATCTTCTCTGAGCCGATTGATTTTACTTTTCATGCGCAAGACTTTACCTTGTTAGTTGGAAGCAGTGGTTCAGGAAAATCGAGTCTCTTTCAAATGATTGCCCAAGTCAGTTCTCTTCCCTATAGCGGTCAAGTTTTGATAGATGGGAGTGAGGTCAGTCAGCTTTCTATCATCGAACGTGTCCAGACGGTTGGGATTCTCTTTCAAAATCCCAATCATCAATTTACCATGGAGAACTTGTTTGAGGAGCTGATTTTTACCTTGGAAAATATTGGGCATCCCGTTCAGGAAATTGATTCTAAAATAGCAGAGGTGGTCCAGCAATGTCGCTGCAAGGCAATCTTGCACCGTCCCATTCATCACTTATCAGGTGGGGAAAAGCAAAAGGCTGCACTGGCAGTTCTCTTTGCTATGAATCCTAGGGTCTATCTCCTAGATGAGCCCTTCGCTTCTATTGACCGAAAGAGTAGGATAGAGATATTGGAGATTCTAAAAGAGTTAGCCTCTAATGGGAAGACAGTCATCCTGTGCGACCATGATTTATCTGATTATGAAGCCTATATCGACCATATGGTGGAGCTAAGAGATGGCCAACTAAGGGAAGTGTTTCAAATCCCTACCTCTGAGATGATAAAGGTTGCTTCAAAGGAAGTTGCTTCTAGTCCAGAACTATTCCATATGGATCGAATGACTTGTGATCTGGATAAGCGCTCTCTCTTTTCGATTGCGGATTTCACATTCTACCAAGGAATTTCCTGTATCTTGGGTGATAATGGTGTCGGCAAATCAACCCTCTTTCGGTCTATTCTTCAATTTCAAAAGTATAAGGGGCACATTACCTGGAAGGGGACAGTCCTGAAAAAGAAAAAGAGTTTGTATCGTGACCTGACGGGTGTTGTTCAGGAAGCTGAGAAACAGTTTATCCGAGTCAGTCTGCGAGAGGAACTTCAATTAGATGGACCTGATTCTGAAAGAAATCAACGAATTTTCCAAGCTTTACGATATTTTGATCTGGAGCAGGCGCTTGATAAGAGTCCCTATCAATTAAGTGGTGGCCAGCAAAAGATTCTTCAGCTCTTGACCATCTTGACTAGCAAGGCTTCTGTGATCTTGCTAGATGAACCTTTTGCAGGTTTGGATGATAGAGCTTGCCATTATTTTTGTCAGTGGATTGTGGAGGACAGAAATCAAGGAAGAAGTTTTCTGATCATTAGCCATCGTTTAGATCCCTTGATCTCTGTGGTTGATTATTGGATTGAGATGACTAGTCAGGGTCTCAGTCATGTGAAAGCAGTGACAATTACCAAACCACTCACATCTCAGAGTAGCAATACCCAAGGGGAGGTGAAGTAGTATGGTCAAAGTAGCAACCCAGACACCGATTATCAGTCTCTTCTTGCTGATTTTATCCTTGGAAACATCTTTCATTCCTTCGATTGCTTTGAATCTTTCGGTAGTTGCATTTTGCATTTTCTTTATGCTCTATTACCGTCGATTTAAAGTATTGGCTTGGATGATTCTGCTTGCCATTTTGCCATCCTTTGCCAACTACTGGGCAGTTCAGTTACATGGAGATGCTTCGCAGGCAGTCATGCTTGGAACGAGGGCCTTTGTGACAGTTTGTATCGGACTTGTCTTTGTTTCCTCTATTTCCCTAAAAGAGCTTCTCTTGTACTTGGCTCAAAAGGGGTTATCACGCTCTTGGGCCTATGCCTTGATTGTGGTATTCAATTCTTTCCCCCTCATTCAGCAAGAAATCAAGTCCCTCAAGGAAGCTTGCTTATTACGCGGTCAAGAACTGCATGTTTGGTCTCCCTTGATTTACAGCAAGGTTCTGATGACAGTCTTTAGGTGGCGTCATCTTTATCTGAGAGCTCTGTCGGCGCATGGATATGACGAACATGCACAGTTGAAGAATAGCTATCGGACTTTTTATATTGCTAAAAAAACAAAATTAATCTACCTACTTATATTTTTAATTCTTCAAACCAGTTTATTTTTATAAAGGAGTTATTATGGAATTTACAGATATTGCGATGGAATTATCCAATGAAGCTTGGCAGGCTTCTTTTCATCATCCCTTTATTTTACAATTACAAGAGGGAAATTTAGACCCTGCGATTTTCCGCTATTACCTGATTCAGGATGCCTACTACTTAAATGCTTTTTCAAAAGCCTATGATATCTTGGCTGAAAAAACTTCAAACCCAGAGATGAAGAGACTTTTGAAACAAAATGCTCAGAGTTTAGTAGAAGGGGAATTATTTATCCGCCAACAGTTTTTCAAGGAATTGGAAATCAGCGATCAGGAAATGGAGCGGCAACCAATTGCTCCAACCTGTTATCATTATGTTTCGCATATTTATCGGCAATTTGAAGAAGCAAATCTAGCCATTGCTTTTGCGAGCTTACTTCCATGCCCATGGTTGTACCATGATATAGGCAAGGAACTCAATCTTAATCCATCACCAGATCCGCTTTATCAGAAATGGATTGAAACCTATATTACGGATGAACTCGAACAGCAAATAAAAGAAGAGTCCGAGCTAGTCAATCAACTTTATAGAGAAAGTGATGAGTTAGACAGGAAAAAAATGCTTGAAGCCTTCCACATCAGTGTTCATATGGAAGCACAGTTTTGGGAAATGGCCTACCAGCATCAAACATGGAAAAGCGACTTACAGTCTTTAGAAAAAGGAGAATAACAGAAAATGAGAACGAACCAATTACAAATTCATAAATTAACAATTTTATCCATGATGATTGCCCTTGATGTAGTCTTGACACCTATCTTCCGAATCGAAGGTATGGCGCCAATGTCTAGTGTAGTCAATATTCTAGCAGGAATCATGATGGGACCTGTTTATGCTTTGGCTATGGCTACAGTGACAGCCTTTATCCGTATGACGACTCAAGGGATTCCGCCTTTAGCTCTCACAGGAG
>CAUOWW010000120.1:0-3594 GCA_963508345.1 uncultured bacterium | reverse complement strand
ACATCTTTAGCTTGACCTTTGACAAGCTTAGTCAAAGTGTAAGTCAAGAAACCAACTGCAATCCCTTGAGTGATAGAGTAGCTGAATCCCATAAAGATAGATGTGAAGAAAGCAGGAACCGCTTCAGACATATCATCCCAATGAATATTTTTCAAGCTAGCCAACATCATAATCCCAACAATAATTAAGATTGGAGCTGTAGCGGCTGTTGGTACAATCGCTAAAAGTGGGCTAAAGAAACTTGAAATTGCAAAACAGATAGCTACAACCAAGGCTGTCAAACCAGTACGTCCACCTGCACCGATACCCGCAGCAGACTCAACATAAGTCGTTACGTTTGAAGTACCAGCTACTGCACCAATTGTTGTAGCAATTAAATCAGAATAAAGAGCTTTGTCCAATTTAACTGATTCCTTGTTTTCACCTTTAGAAGCAATGATTCCAACTTTTTCACCAGTACCAATTAGAGTACCAATTGTATCGAAAATATCTGTTAACGAGAAGGCCAGAATAGCCATAAGAGTCTCAGGTAAGCGAGCTGTATCTGAAATCAAAGCTCCCAAACCTTCTGAACCAAGAGCTGCACCAAAAACTTTCTTCAAATCTTCTACCGCAGCACCCAAGTGATTATTTGAAAAATCAATGCTAGAAATATTAACTAAACCTACTGCAATTGCAAGAACTGTTGTTGTTAAGATAGAAAGGATAATCCCTCCCTTAATGCCTTTGATGACAAAGAAGATAGTAATGGCAAGTCCTGCAAGAGCCACCAAAACAGCTGGGCTATTAAAGTCAACCAATCCTGGAACCGCTGAAGAGTTTGCTGCAATCGTTGCTTGAGCTTTGTCAGCACCTTCTCCTACAACAGTATAGTTACCTGGATCAATCGTAAATTTCAAAAGTCCAGCATTCTTAATCCCTACGTAGGCAAGGAAAACACCGATACCTGCTGAAATAGCTGAACGAAGAGCAGTAGGAATGGATTCAATGATCATTTTGCGTACATTTGTCAAAGTAATAATCAATGAAATAATACCACAAATGAAAACCATAGCCAAGGCTTCTTGCCAAGAATAACCAAGTCCAAAGACAACTGTAAAGGTAAAGAAAGCATTCAGTCCCATACCTGGTGCTTGAGCATATGGTAAGTTAGCATAAAAAGCCATCATAAGAGTTCCTACCACAGAACCAATAATCGTTGCTAGGAAGATACCCTGAGCAGGCATTCCTGTTTGCGAAAGAATTTGTGGGTTTACAAAGAGAATATAGCTCATTGCAAAGAAAGTTGTTAAACCAGCGAGAACCTCTGTACGAACGTCTGTACCGTTCTCTTTTAGTTTAAATAATTTGTCCATTATCAATCTCCTTTTAATTTTTACGAACAATAATAGAATTATATCATTTATCATTCACTTTTTCAATATCTTTGTTTGATTTATTTAATAAAATGATGAAATTTAATTTTTTGTTTGGAATCTGCTTTTCTCTCTGCTTTTTGCTATAATAGTAGACATCTTATCTGGAAAGACACTAGAAAGGTTCATATGACGAAAAAAATTATTGCAGTTGACCTAGATGGAACCCTGCTCAACTCAGACAGTCAGATTTCTGACTTTACCAAAGAAACCATTAAAAAAGTTGCTGAAAAAGGGCATCAGGTCATTATTACGACAGGTCGCCCTTACCGCATGTCAAAAGATTTTTACCATGAATTAGGCTTAGACACTCCTATGATTAATTTCAACGGCTCCCTCACTCATTTGCCAGACCAAGTTTGGAACTTTGAAAAGTGTTTAACCGTAGACAAAAAATATCTTTTAGACATGGTTCGACGTTCAGAGGACATTCAAGCCGATTTTATCGCTGGAGAATACCGTAAAAAATTCTACATTACAAATCCTAATGAAGAAATTGCCAATCCTAAACTATTTGGCGTAGAAGCTTTCCAGCCTGAAGATCAATTCAAGCCTGAATTGGTGACCAAAAACCCTAACTGTATTCTCTTGCAGACCAGAGCTAGTGACAAGTATGCCTTGGCAAAAGAAATGAATGCTTTCTACCAGCATCAATTGTCTATCAATACCTGGGGAGGTCCGCTCAATATCCTTGAGTGTACCCCAAAAGGTGTCAATAAGGCCTTCGCCTTAGACTACTTGCTCAAGGTAATGAATCGTGATAAAAAGGATTTGATTGCCTTTGGAGATGAACACAATGATACCGAAATGCTAGCTTTTGCTGGGAAGGGCTATGCCATGAAAAATGCCAACCCAGAGCTACTCCCTTATGCGGATGAGCAAATTTCCTTGACAAATGACCAAGACGGGGTTGCCAAAACCCTACAAGACTTATTCTTATAACCTATGCTGACCAGCTTTCGAGCTGGTCTTTGTGCTCTTTTCACAGTCTCATCAACCAGTTAATCGATTGTTCTACTTTTTGCCTCCAAAACCTTGGAAAAGGTTTTCTTTTGTGATATACTTCACATATAAATACAAGAGAGCTCGTCACACTCGACTCTGTTGAAACAAAATCAATCCAGTCCTGTTGTCCCTGTTCTCGGCCAATATCAAGGAGGATAGCTATGAAAGCTGTTGTTGTAAATCCAGAAAGCACTGGTGTTGCTATTGAAGAAAAAGTACTCCGTCCACTTGAAACTGGGGAAGCACTTGTAGAAATTGAATACTGTGGTGTTTGTCACACTGACCTCCACGTTGCCCATGGTGACTTTGGTCAAGTACCAGGACGTGTTTTAGGACATGAAGGTGTTGGTATCGTGAAAGAAATTGCTCCAGATGTAAAAAGCCTTAAAGTCGGCGACCGCGTCAGCGTTGCTTGGTTCTTTGAAGGATGTGGCACTTGCGAATACTGTACTACTGGCCGTGAAACTCTTTGCCGTACAGTGAAAAATGCTGGCTACTCAGTAGATGGTGGTATGGCTGAACAATGTATTGTAACTGCAGACTATGCTGTCAAAGTTCCTGATGGACTTGATCCAGCCCAAGCTTCTTCTATCACATGTGCTGGTGTAACAACCTATAAAGCTATTAAAGAAGCCAAAGTTGAACCAGGCCAATGGGTTGTTCTTTACGGTGCTGGTGGACTTGGTAATCTCGCTGTGCAATATGCTAAAAAAGTATTCAATGCTCATGTCATCGCAGTTGATATCAACAATGACAAACTTGCCCTTGCAAAAGAAGTAGGTGCGGACATTGTTATTAACGGCCTCGAAGTTGAAGATGTACCTGGACTCATCAAGGAAAAAACTGATGGTGGAGCTCATTCAGCCGTCGTAACAGCTGTATCTAAAGTTGCCTTCAACCAGGCTGTTGACTCCGTTCGTGCTGGTGGTCGCGTCGTCGCTGTTGGCCTTCCTTCTGAAATGATGGAACTCAGCATCGTGAAAACCGTTCTAGATGGAATCCAAGTCATCGGTTCTCTTGTTGGAACTCGTAAAGACTTGGAAGAAGCCTTCCAATTCGGTGCAGAAGGTTTAGTAGTTCCAGTTGTCCAAAAACGCCCAGTCGAAGATGCAGTTGCGATTTTCGACGAAATGGAAAAAGGTCAAATCCAAGGACGTATGGTACTCGACTTCAC
>CAUOWW010000119.1:0-3608 GCA_963508345.1 uncultured bacterium | reverse complement strand
TGTAGATGAGTGGTCGGCTCATGGTCAATCTGATAGTAATCTTGGACATAAGGGCCAAGCGGTGGCGGACACCAGAACGAAATCCGATAGCAATCTTGGACGTAAGAGCCAAGCGGTGGCAGACACCAGAACGAAATCCGATAGCAATCTTGGACGTAAGAGCCAAGCGGTGGCAGACACCAGAATAAACCGACTGACTAGGTGGCTTACAGGTTCTGTAAGTCACCTTTTTTACTTTGATAGTAACGTTTTATCATTTTAAGGAGAACGAGGTTTTGGCTCGTTCTCTTTTTTGTTGTGATACTTCTTTCAAGGAATATTTGGTAGGATTGGAGTGAAAAAAGATTAACTAGGAAAGAAGGAAGTATATGGAAGCCATTTATCAACGTGATTCGGATCAAGATGGACTAACTGATGCTCAAGAATTGGCGCTAGGAACCAATCCTCTTAGCGCAGATTCTGATGGTGATGGACGTTCAGATTTAGTGGAAATAGAAGAAGGAACCAATCCCTTAGAAAAGGATTTACAAGACATAGACCAAACAAGTATCACTGAACCGTCCTCAGTATTTATGGAAATGAAACAAAAGATTTCAGATATGATGGAGAGTCACTACAAGGAATTTATACAGGCTCTGATTAGTATTGAAACAGGGATTGAAAACCAACAAGACCTAGAAGACTTATATACTTACTACATGAGAACGGATGCCGTTTCTCTTTTATCTAGTGATTTAGAAATCAGTCCTCAAGAGGTTGAAATGGAGATAGAGTTGTAGGGGAATCATGTGATTCTCCTATTTTCGTATAGATGAAAGGAGCGAGTATGGAAGTAATACAATTATTGGCTATGTTTCGTGGAACAATTCCAAAAGATAGAGAAAAAATGGACTTATTTCTTCGTTATCAAGCGCAACATTTTGATGAGAAATGGCAGGATTTGGTAGAGAATTTTTTGACTGAAGAGGGCAAGATAGAAGAGATTCCTCACGTATATTCTTTTGATCAAGATATTGTTTCTTTCCTAGAGGCTAGTTCTGAAAATAATGACCAAGATTTAGAAAGTTACACAAGAAATTTTGGACAAGCAGGTCTAAGTAAATTATCTCAATTAAGTAATTGGGAGAAAAACTTGGTGCTAGAAGTCGCAACCTATAACCTTTCCACTAGATTTTACATCCAATCTGAAAAAGAGAAGCTAACACCATTAAGTGAGCTTGTATTTCATCAGAATCAGGATGTCAATTTAGTCAATGTCTATCGGGTTGCGAATAATCTATCTGACCGTATTAGTAGAGATATAGAGGAATTTCTTCTAATGGTTGACTCAAAAGAGCTTAAAAAAGAAGTTCTTGAGATTCATTTTGAAGAAAAAGAGGGAGATGTTCTAGCCTATTTGGGTTCAGAATTGATGGCTACTTTAGATACCGTTACGGATCTTGTCCATCATGAAGAAAACTACACACAACTCCCACTGACACAAAAGCTGAAGATTATTACTCATTTTGATGAAGTAAAAGCTAAAAGCGAAAAGTCTAATCAAGTAGAGGAAGTTTTATCTCCTTCAAGTGATATTGAACAGGAAACGGAAGAAACGAACTCTTTTTCTAATGTCGATAAAATTGTAGAAGAAGCTTTGAGGGAATATCCAATCGGTTCACAAGTAAGTTATAAAGGACAAGTATTTCAGTTGGTTTCGATTGAAAATGCACAGTTAAATGACTTAGTTCGCCTAGAGCTATTCAATGATTCCAACCAGTTATTTGAAGAGAATCCTATCTTATACTTGAACAGTTTGGAAGAGATTGAACAAGTATTGTCTCTTGTAGAACTTGAAAAAGAAGATTCAGAGATTGAGATTGAATCACCAAGTGAAAGCCAGGAAATAGATTTGTTTTCCTACCTGGAAGAAGAAAATGAAAAGGATAAGGAAACAGAAACGCTTATTGTAGGCATAGAAGAGACGGATGTCCCTGTTCAAGATTTTGTTTTTCCAGATGATTTAGAGGACTTTTATCCTAAGACAAATCGAGAAAAGATTGAAACGAATATCGCCGCAATTGATCTTGTTAAAAGATTAGAAAAAGAGGGACGACAAGCAAGTCCAGAAGAACAAGAGCTACTAGCTAAGTATGTCGGCTGGGGCGGTCTTGCCAATGAATTTTTCGATGAACTCAATCCAAAGTATGAAACAGAACGTTTAACTCTTAAGAGTTTAGTAAGTAAATCAGAATACTCCACTATGAAACAAAGTTCTCTCACAGCCTATTATACAGACCCAATGATTATTCGCCAGATTTGGCAAAAGTTACTGGATGATGGTTTTGAGGGAGGAAGGATATTAGATCCTTCTATGGGGACTGGGAACTTCTTTGCGGCTATGCCTAGAAGTATACGAGAGAAATCAGAACTCTATGGGGTTGAATTAGACAGTGTGACAGGCGCAATCGCAAAACAACTCCACCCCAATACCCATATTGAAGTGCGAGGATTTGAAGAAGTTCCCTATCAAAATAATAGTTTTGATTTAGTCTTAACGAATGTTCCATTTGGAAATTTTCGCATTGCCGATAAAAACTATGATAAACCTTACATGATTCACGACTACTTTGTCAAACACTCACTTGATTTAGTAAGAGACGGAGGACAAGTGTCGATTATCTCATCTATCGGGACAATGGATAAGCGGACAGATAATGTCTTACAAGAGATTAAAACCAACACTCATTTTTTAGGGGGAGTTCGTTTGCCGGATACGGCTTTTAAAAAGATTGCAGGTACTCGAGTGACCACAGATCTCCTCTTCTTTCAAAAGAATCAAGCAAAGAATCTTAATGAAGAGGAACTTGTTTTTAGTGGTTCTATTCCCTTTGAGGAGGATAAGCGTGTCTGGATCAATCCTTATTTTGATGGGAAATACAATACACAAGTTTTGGGTGAATATGAGGTACGTAATTTTAATGGAGGAACCCTCAATGTTAAGGGGGTATCAGAAACATTAGCTACTGACATTATGGAAGCATTAGAGAATGTGGAAGCACCTAAAAAAATTGACAATTCTTTGAAAGCACCTGTTTTTATCCAAGAAGAAGTGGATAATTCGATCCCAAGTCGTATACGTGAGGACTTAGCGCTCTATTCTTTTGGATATGAGGGAAATCAAATTTATTACCGAGATACGCACGGCATTCGGAAAAGTTCAAAAGTAGACGAAATTAGTTATTATGTAGATGAGAAGGGAGATTTTAAAGCTTGGGACAGTTCTTTGTCTGAACATAAAATAGACCGATTCGTGCAACTTCATTTGACAGATGAGGAAGCACTAGATGTTTACAAGTCAGAAGAAGCGAGTAAAAGAGGGAAATATAAGGGACTGTTCAAAAAAACTGTCTTTTATGAAAGCCCCTTATCGGATAAGGATATTAGTCGTATTAAGGGCATGGTTGATTTGAGAGAGACCTATCAATCCTTAATTGAAATTCAACGTCATCCAGATTATAGTCGGACAGATTTTCAGGTATTACTTAGTAAACTCAATCGTGACTATGACCGCTTTGTAAGTCAATTTGGATACTTGAATGCCTCAGTCAATCGGAACTTATTTGATA
>CAUOWW010000118.1:0-3680 GCA_963508345.1 uncultured bacterium | reverse complement strand
GATTTCATCACTTATTTTTGAGCCTATTGTCTCAAAAATCCCCTGTTTCAGTAGCAAAAGCTACTGAAACTTTCACCACGGCGGGCAATATCTTCCTTGCAAGCCTTCGGCTTGCTTCTTATCTTTCTTTCATAGTTTATTGTCGTTTCGGACAAGACTAAATCAGTCTTTCTTATTTACTGACATATCCTCTGTAATTAATAATAACAATTGACCAATTAAAATCGGTTGCAATATAAGTTCTAATACTTTTTGCAACCAAATTACTGGCTGCGTTCCAAAATAAGAAACTTGTGCTCCTTCCGAAATAGGATAAGCAAAAAATATCCCTACTACCAAAAAGAAAACGACAATTCCAATAGCCCAATTTGTAGACGATATCTTTTTCATTCTAATCTTCCTACTATATTGTTTCGACATATAAAATTTCTAATTATAAACAACCACCATTGCTGGGCGTAGGATGCGGTCATGGAGTTTGTAGCCTTTTTGGAAAACTTGGGCGATGGTATCTGCTGGGTGTTCATCGTCTGCTGGGAGAGTTTGGATGGCCATATGGTAGTTATGGTCAAATTCACCGTCAGCTGCGATTTCTTCGATTCCTTCTTCTTTCAAAGCGTGAATCAAGCTTTCTTGCACCATCTCCAATCCTTTTTTGACATCGTCTGTCAATCCTTCAACTGCGAGTGCACGCTCAAGATTATCGAGTGATGGCAAGATTGCTTTTGCTAAGTCCTGGCTACGATAACGTTGCAAGTTTTGACGCTCTTCATTAGCACGGCGTTGGATATTTTGCATTTCCGCATGAGCGCGAAGGTATTTGTTTTCGAACTCATCTGCACGTTCATTCGCCAAGTCCAATTCAGACTTCTCAGGAGTTGTTTCTTCTACCGTTTCCACAACTTCCTCTTCTTGGACTTCTTCTACTTCTTCATTTTTTATATCTTGGGCCATTTTCGCCTCCTTTAATGATTTCAATCTTAATGTACTTCGTAATGATTACTGCTGAGGTAGCGGTAAAAATCTGTCAACTTCATAGTCAAAACACGGTTGACCACATTGACTTGGTTGATTAGCTGTTGGTAATCCAGATTAACTGGACCGATAATGGCTAGAATTCCAACTCCCCGATAAGGAATGAGGAACTTGCTACTAATCACCGCTAGGTCAGCTAGACAGGACTCTTGACTGTCTGCAACACGGACGTTTTGCATCTGATCCTCATGCAGACCCTCACGAATCTCTAAGGCCACCTTTTGCGGTTGGTCAAAGAACTGATAGGCTGCTAGATTGGCAAAATTCAAGAGATTGACCTTGCCCGCCACCACAATGTTTTCGTTGAACATTTCCTTAAAGATGTGTTCAAAGAGATCGATAACATTATCCGTTGTTGTAAAGTAACGCTGGATAATCTGCGGAATCTCTGTCCGAATCTTGTAGTGAATATCTAGAACGGTGTGGCCGAGGAAGCGTTCCTGAATAATTCTCTTCAGTTTCAGCAAATCCTCCTGCAAGAAGTTCCTTGGAATCAGAAATTGACTGGTAACCGTTCGAGACTCGTCTAGGGTAAATACTGCCAAGGCTGTGTGTTGCCCCAAAACAACGATATCAAAGGCTGTCAACCGTTGCCTGCTCGGCTCAACATCCAGTGCCACTACCGTACAGCCACTCAAGTCTGTCAGTAGATTAGCTGCCTCTTGCAGAATATCCTCCAATTTGAAGAATTCCTGATCAAATGCTTTAACAATCTCATAAACCTCATTTTCAGCCAGTCTGTCAAAATCCAGTGAGTGTTTTACATAGTACTGAAAACCAGCAACACTTGGCATCCGACCACTTGAAGTATGAGCCTTTTCAAGCAAACCTTGCTTTTCTAGAGCCGCCATGTCATTACGAATAGTTGCGCTGCTAGAGTTAATAGACTCTTGCAATGCTTTGGATCCGACAGGTTCGTGCGTTTTGGTAAAGATGTCAATAATCAGATTTAAAATATCCTGCTGACGCTCTGTAACCATCTCATCACTCCTCTCTGTCTGATCGATTAGCACTCTATGCATCCAAGTGCTAACTCATGATTCTATTATACACCCTTAAAAGAGAATGTCAAGACAAAAACTCAAAAAATTAGCACTCTTTTATCAAGAGTGCTAAAAATCAGTCTGAAGACCTAGAACCTTACTGTTCATCTACTTGGTATTTCCTTTTAAGTCTGAAAAAACCAAGGATTAGATAAGAAATCAGAAAAGCATACAAAAGAAAAATAATAAAGAAAGACATAGAAAGCTCTTCTTTAAATAAACTCATACAAACAACAAGACCACCCGAGAAAGTAGCTGTACAGGAACGAAGTCTAGACCGCATAACTTCCCACCTGAGATTATTACTCATATAAACTTGATCCTCTGAAAGTATATCAGAAGCTGGTTTACGAAGAACTGAACAAAAACCTCTTTCTATCAATTCCCAACCTCTATTTCTAAAATCTTGCAATTCATGCTGATACTTTTTAAGAAATCTAGAATCATAGATACGGTAGATGACATCGTCTGGTTGACATTGGTCAAAATAGAACAAACCAAAACGACTAGTTCTATACCTCCAACCTTTTAAGTGCATCTCATGTAAATATTCTTCTTTCTTGTCCAAATCAAGAATAGTGAAAATCCGAAATTGCTTTTTATTTATCATGACTTCCCCTCCAATTTTGAGCATACCTACCCTATCATAAATCTGATAATTCCTTCTTTTTATGCCATAACTTCCAGCTAATGTATACAACCATTAACAAAAGGATTAAAGACAAGAAAATATCTAGCCCGACCGCAAGTAAACTCCATAGACCATACGCATTACTTCTATTGAGCAATTTAAGTAAGAATGGTATATGTATGGCTAGCAAAAGTAAAACAGGTACTAATCGCAGTCTTAAAATGCGGTTAACCATAGCTAACTTCCCAGCAGCGTCATTATAGATTTCAAATTCTGCATCCGATTCAATTTCAGAATGTGCTTTTCTAAAATAGGAAAAACTATTAAAGTCTGTAATATGCTCCCAGCCACAGTCTTTAAAGAGTTGTAAATAGGAGGTTCTCTCTGATTTTTCCATTGGGTAAAAATCCAACTGATAAGACACTTGCTCAGGCTGACATTTTTCAAAGGTATACTTAACTGCAAACAATAAGATAGAATAGCTTACTTTCCTAAGTTTCCAGCCCTTAGCATGCATTTCTCTAAAGTATAGAGCCTCTCTCTCATAATCCGCAATTGTAAAAATTCGATAAACAATTTTCTCTTCCATCATCCTTCCTCCCGACTGTTTCTATATAGCCGTTCAATACGCTTCAATTCAATATCTAAGACTTTTCGTCCCAAGTCTGTAATCTGATAGATTTTCCGTTTTTCCTCTTCGCGAAAAAAGGAAATCAAACCATCCTTTTCCATTTTTGACAAGGTTCCATACATAGTTCCAGGACTAATCGAAACTTGTGAATCTGTCATCTCCTTGACCTTTTGCGTAATACTATAACCATGACGCTCCTTTTGCAAACAGAACAAGATATAAAAACCCGTTTCCGTCATCGGAAGATAGACCCGACGAACCTTATCCGTTAATTCCATTTATAAGCACCTCCTATTCAGTTCGATATATCGCACTTCGTTATATAAAATATATCACACCT
>CAUOWW010000117.1:0-3697 GCA_963508345.1 uncultured bacterium | reverse complement strand
TTGGATTGAATTCTTCCAAATGTTGAGAAAAGAGGTAATAGAAAAGAGTCCGGTTGGTATTAAAAATTTCCATTAGGAAAAGACGTTTTTCCAAATCATTGGCTTTTGTTTGCATTTGTGCATAAGTTTGCGCCGCTTGTTCTTCGATCGTTTGAACATACGGTGGCAGTAAACCAATAAGACCTAGTTCCTTTCGCTCCTCTAAGGTAAAGGCAGTACCTTTATTGAGGAAAGGGTTGTTTAAAATATCATGTGCAGTCATAGTGCAACCTCCTTTTTACTTCTATTATACCACTTAAAATGAATTGTTTAGAAAACTTTGTTGTTTAAAAAATACTATCGTGTACGCATATGTTATAATGAGTCTACGAAGACAATTTTCTAATAAGCTCTTTATACTTAAAACACTATTATTAATGGCACTTTAAGTTGTTATATTTTATAAAGTTCTGAACTCATAAAACTCTCGATGATCACTCTTTACTAAAAGTTTCGAGTAAAAGAAACTAATCATACAAATTGGCAATCCGAATTAAAATAAATATTATATAAGTTTGTTATACAATACTTTGTATTTTTTAAGATGTTTTTTTGTCATGCAAAACTTGTATTCTATTTATATGACGAATAAAAACTATTTACAACAATATATTTCCCAAAAAGTGAAATATTTTCGAACACAGAAAAAAATGAGCCAGGAAGAACTTTCGGAACAAGCAGGACTTGGGCTTAAGTATATCAATCAACTTGAAAACCAAAATGTGAATCTGACCATTCACAGTCTTGAAAAAGTGATTGTCGCCCTAAAGATGACCCCAGAGGAATTTTTCAATTTTGATAGCCTTGAATCAACCTCTGATAAGACCGACAATCTTTCACTCAAAAGAATCAACATGAAGATTAAACAGCTCCCTATTGATAAACGAGAAAAGATGTTGGTCATTTTTGAAAGTATCTTAGATAACCTCTGATATCCCTGACTCACTTACATTTTAACCGGTGAATACTCGTATAGTCAAATTGTGGGATACGGATAAAAATTATTTATCTGGTGATTTCCACTTATTTTCCTTCTCCAACTAATGAAAGTGAGCCCATATGAATTTAAAAGATCTACAATATTTTTATGACCTCTGTCAGCTTCAATCCTATACGGAAGTAGCAAAACAACACAAAGTCAGCCAACCATCTATTTCTTATGCCATCAAGCGCTTAGAGGAATCTTTTAATTGCAAATTGATTCACCACGATCCCTCGCATCGTTCCTTCAAACTCACTCCTCAAGGACAAATCCTTCTAAAGCATACAGAAAAGATCTTACCTGAGGTTATTTCTACTCGCAAAGAAATTAATCGCTCCTTGGCCCAATACTCTACTGTAGGATTCCCACCTATTATCATTCAGTATCTCTTTGCTGCCTTAAACGAAAAAAATAAATTCGATTTTTTAAAAAAGGTACGCCCTATCCGCGGTGGCTCCGTAGAGTTATTAAATCTTCTCCTCAAAGGAGACCTTGATGCAAGCCTACTCGGCTTGATTGAACCACTCAATCATCCTTCAATAGAGACACATGAACTCTTTCATAAAGAACTGTATGTCGTTTTATCTAAGAACCATCCTCTTGCTACTGCTCCTTCCCTCACTTTTGAAGATTTAGTAGATCAATCCTTTATACTTTTAGATGAACACTTTGTTCACCTGAAAGCTTTTGAACTACTTAATCAAAAGTATCAAAACAAGGCAGAAATATTCTTTAAGAGTGACGACATTGTCATCATTAAAGAACTTTTAAAGAAAGGGATTGGCCTTAGTTTACTGGCTGATATCGCACTTTCTGATGAAGATGATGATTTAATAAAAATCCCTCTAGTACCGGAGGACCAGATCACATTTACAGTTTATTATGCTTATCTCAAATCAGCTACACTGTCATCAGAAGTAGAAGCCTTATTTAATCTCATTAAATCATATGAATAGAAAAAAACTCTAACTATCAACTACCTGATAGCTAGAGTTTTTTACATTATAGGTATTAGACTAAAGTACGAAGAAATAGGATATGATTGCCGAATTTTTCATTTACCCGATACCCTTCAAGGAGATTTCTAATCATAAATCTACAAGATATCAATAAAAAAGAACACCCCAAAAAGGTGCTCTTTGTAAGTATAGTCATTCTTTCGAAGAACGTTTACTAATTTGAAATGCTTTACGAGCTTTCTTAAGACCTGGTTTGGAAAGTATGAATTTCAGTTGGACTAAAAACAGCGTAATATCAAGACTTTTCTCCGCTTTTATAAAAGCGTTTTTCCAATCAAATTCAACTAATTTTATCTAAATGGTGTGGATTTTACCCCCAAAATTACAGAGAATGGAGCTGATAAACACTAAACGTTCACACCATTAGTTAAATGATTTTTTTCATCATTTTTCTTAGATGATAGAACTTCTAATTTATTTCTTATTCAAGCAAAAACAACCTGCTATAAGTAAGAAAGAGGAAGATACAAGAAAAACACGGCGTAAAAACCGATTCAGTTCATTGTCCTCAATCCTTGTCTGCTTCATTTTCTTTTACGAGATCGTTTTGTGAATCTTTTTCAGAGAGTTTTTGATCAATATACTTGTCAATGTTTTCATAAAATTCCTTGGTCGCTTCACTATCTAATGTTGGCGAGTTCTGAACTTGATTCACTTTCAATTGAACAGATTGAATACCGTAAGAGGCTTGTTTTTGGTGGAGTGTTTCTAATTCTTCTTCTGAAATCGGATCTCCAACAACCGTCAAGACCAATTCATTGTTACTTGACTTGTAGACTTGATTAATAACCGTATAATTGGCGAACTCTTTTCCTACAAACTGTTTGATCCCTTCTTTGCGCGCTTGTTCTATTGTCAGAGTAACTGCCGAATAGCTAGCTGGAAGAATCAACAATACAATCAAAGAAATCAAGCCAATTCTCATTTTAATGCTCAGCTCTTTAAATGAAGTTAAAGGAGATTTTCTCATCAAAATTCTTGTTCCAACAATGTTGGCTAGCATGATAAAGACACAGTTGATCAAGAAAAGATAGAGAGCCCCAAATAAAAATCGTACATTTCCATTAGCTAAACCATAGCCTGCAGTACAGATAGGTGGCATCAGAGCTGTTGCGATGGCTACTCCTGGTACGATATTGTTTGCTTCTTTTTTCCTTGAACCGATCACACCAGCAATCCCACCAGCAATAGCAATGAGAACATCCCAAATGGTTGGAGAGGTTCGTGCGATCAACTCGCTACTTGCATAAGACAAGGGAGAAATCCAGAAATACAGAGTCGAGACAAGCAAACTGACCAACACTTGAGTCAATAAAACCTCTAGAGATTGCTTGATTAAACGCGTATCAAAAATAGCTAAACCGAATCCCAGTCCAACAATCGGTGTCATGAGAGGTGAAATTAACATGGCTCCAATAATAACAGCTGTTGAATTCATATTTAGACCGATAGAGGCAATAAAAATTGCACACATCAAAATCGCTGTATCTCTCAATCGAACATGAAGGTCATCGTATAATTTCTCACGGTATTCCCGTGTTGAATAATTGGCAGTCATTTGTCCTCTCCTCTTTCCTTATTTAAATCGGTATAATAATTAATAATAACAGCTGATAAACAGCCAAAAAATATGAGCCCATAAATCGTCAAGAAGACA
>CAUOWW010000116.1:0-3729 GCA_963508345.1 uncultured bacterium | reverse complement strand
ATATTGAGATTCGAAATGAGGAGATGAAGGGGCTGGAAGTGGCTAGAAAGATTCGGGATCGGGATTCTTATGCCCTGATTGTCTTTGTGACGACTCACTCGGAGTTTATGCCCCTGTCCTTTCGCTACCAAGTGTCTGCTTTGGACTACATTGATAAGGCCCTTTCGGCAGAGGAGTTTGAATCTCGTATCGAGACAGCCCTTCTCTATGCCAATAGTCAAGATAGTAAAAGTCTGGCGGAAGATTGCTTTTACTTTAAATCAAAATTTGCCCAATTTCAGTATCCTTTTAAAGAGGTTTACTATCTCGAAACTTCGCCCAGAGCTCATCGTGTCATTCTCTATACCAAGACGGACATGCTGGAATTTACAGCGAGTTTGGAGGAGGTTCTCAAGCAGGAGCCCCGTCTCTTGCAGTGCCATCGCTCTTTTCTCATCAATCCTGCCAATGTAGTTCGTTTGGATAAGAAAGAAAAACTGCTTTACTTTCCCAATGGTGGAAGCTGTCTGATCGCGCGTTATAAGGTCAGGGAAGTGTCTGAAGCCATCAATAAATTACACTGAGCTAGGAGAGTTTATGAACATTGCTTGGATATTGTTGTATTTTCTTGTTATTAATGGACTAGAAATTGTCATTTTCTTTAAGGTAGATGGAATTGGTCTCACTTTTGAGAGGATTTTTAAAGCTTTTCTTTTGAAATTTCTTCTAGGGGCCATTTTTGCGACTTTTCAATTTTTGGATGTAAGTGAATATTTGTCCTATTTTATAGAACCTTTGTTCGGTATATGCCTATCTTTCTTACTGTTAAGAGGGCTTCCTAAAAAACTCCTTTTCTTTTATGGTCTCTTTCCAATTGTATTGATGGATCTCTTTTACAGAAGTGTTTCCTATTTTGTGTTTCCGTTTTTGGGGCAAGGGATTGTAGATGGAGATGGAAATCCTCTCTTTTTGTTGATTATGCTATTCGTTTGCTTCATAGTATTAGTCTTTTTGAAGTGGTTGGACTATGATTTTACTAGATTGAGAAAGGAGTTTCTCGATAAAGGTTTTCAACAGTCCCTGACTAAGATTAACTGGATAATGGGGGCTTACTTTCTAATCATGGAAAATCTGTCTTACTTTGAATATGCATACGATATCCAATCAAAGACTGTTCGTCATCTCATCCTAGTGTTTTACCTACTCTTTTTTATGGGGATTATCAAGAAATTGGATTCCTATTTGAAGGAAAAACTCCATGAGAGATTGGACCAAGAGCAGGCCTTGCGCTACAGAGATATGGAACGCTATAGTCGGCATATAGAGGAACTTTACAAGGAAGTACGGAGTTTTCGCCATGACTACACCAACCTCTTGACCAGCTTACGTCTGGGCATTGAAGAGGAGGATATGGAGCAGATAAAAGAGGTCTACGACTCAGTCTTAAAGGATTCTAGTGAGAAATTACAGGACAACAAATATGACCTGGGCAGATTGGTGAATATTCGGGACCGTGCCCTCAAAAGTCTTCTAGCAGGGAAATTTCTAAAAGCCAGAGATAAGAAGATTATCTTTAATGTCGAAGTTCCTGAGGAGATTCAGGTAGAGGGGATGAGCCTGCTTGATTTTCTGACTATTGTGTCTATCCTTTGTGACAATGCTATTGAAGCCAGTGTAGAAGCCTGTCAACCTCATGTTTCAATCGCCTTTTTAAAAAATGGGGCACAGGAGACCTTTATCATCGAAAATTCCATCAAAGAAGAGGGCATAGATATTTCTGAAATCTTCTCCTTTGGAGCAAGTTCTAAAGGGGAGGAGAGAGGAGTTGGTCTCTATACCGTCATGAAAATTGTGGAAAGCCATCCCAATACAAGTCTCAATACCACCTGTCAAAATCAAGTCTTTCGTCAGGTTTTAACGGTTCACTCGATGTCGGTTGATGATTAGAAGACTTGTGTAAAGAAGTACTGCCTGTAGTCATCAATTAAAATACTATAGTATTTGAGGTATCATAAATGAATAAGAAATCCTTTTTTATCATCTGTTCTACGTTGATCATAGCATCGAATCTTCTCATGATTTCCGTGGTGAACAAGGGAGAAGAAACGGGGGGCAACCTGTTTGTGATTGCTATAGCCTGTGTTATGTTACCAGCCTTTTTATATGCAGTTGAAAATCAACTGACTTCATTGGTAAGAGTAGAATCAATACTCCTGGTTCAGTTGACAGTTATATCCCTACTCCGTCTTATCAACAGAATAGGGAGTACGCCTGAAATCCTCAACATTATCATTACCCTTATCGCTTTGGCAAGTGGGACAGCTGCTATCCTTGTTGCGATTATGAGAATATATGAGAACATACGGAAGTGAGGGTGAGTAGTTTTCTATTTTGTATTTTCACATTGTCAAGTTCCCCCAGGGCAAGTATGTTTTCCATGCTTGCTTTTTAAATTTTTTAACAATTCAAGATGTTTTGATGACCATTTATGATTTGGATGGAAAATTTTAAAAAATAGTAGTATACTAACCTTATTAAGGTTGTAATAGGACGAAAGTAAAAAGAGGTATTCCTCGTGAATGCAAAAACAATGTTACAATTGGCTATTATGGTTGCTTAAAGACTTGAGCTTGTATGTAGAGGAGCTGTACTTGGAGGTAATTATGGATTTCAAAAGTTTTCTTATTGCTTTTGTTGTTAGTATGTTTGTTTCTTTTATTACTTCTTTAATTAGGAAAAAATTTTTAAAATCTCCAAAGAAGAATAAAGATAGATCTAATTAGATAAAAAGATTTTTTATCGCTAGTTTAATCTACAGTGGAGTTTCTTTAATATTGTTTCGCCTGTCAAAATGATATGTGATAGCAGGATAAAAAATCTACAAATTAAGTTGGTATCAATATGGTGTAAAGGGCAAGTATGTTTTTCATGCTTGCTTTTTTAAATTTTTTACAATTCAAGATGTTTTGATGACCATTTGTGATTTGAGTGATCCAAGGTCAAAATGAGTGCTATACTAGCAGTGTAAAGGTTGTAGCTCAACTAAGATAAAGCATACATTTAGGAGAAAATCTTATGAAGAAAAAAATACTGATCATTTTCGTTCTGTATCTGATTATGTCTATCCTTCTTTATCCGCTTAGGGAGAGTATTTGGTATCATCTATTTTATACCATAGCCTATATGATTGCGGTTATAATCTATCTTGCTTTAACTAAAAAGAAAGGAGCAAAGAAATGAAAACTTTTCTTGCTAAAAAACGGAACATCTTCCTTACGAGATTGTTCCTAGGTCAGTTGCCTTTACTTGTCTCTACTTATCTATTTCTATCTCGTCAGTTTTTAAATTTTTCCTTGGTTTTCCAATTTCTTTTAGTGGTTATTAACTTGGTTTCTATTTTGGTCACTGTTTACCTCACTAGAGAAATGAGGATAAGAAAGTTTGAAGATGATGATTTGGTTAGTCCTAGAACCAATCAACTTATGTTCATTGGTTTGACAGGTTTTATGTCTATTATCTGTTTGTATAGAGGTATCACAGCAGGAGAATCTTACCAACAACTAATTGCTTATATTGGCGCGGTTCTCTGCTTGCTTATCATGCTTTTGCTCATTTTGGGTTTGAAGTATTATAAAAAGTAGTTTGTCTTCCTCTTCTGACAGAATTTTTGACTAGAAGCTTCTATTAAATCGTTCGTGAAATAAATGAATGGAGGTATTTAATATGAAATACAGATTATTTCTTGTTATT
>CAUOWW010000115.1:0-3757 GCA_963508345.1 uncultured bacterium | reverse complement strand
CATGATAGAGGGCCAGCAACTGGAAGAGCAAGAGGTAGTTAAACAGCACTACCACCGCTGTCGCAATCCAAGCTTGCTCGATAAAAACCTGCGCCAGCAAAGAAAGCAAGAGCAGACGAAGACTGAGAGCAAAGAGGTCTCCATTTCGTAGATAAGAACGCAGATAGAGATTTTGCCAAATCTTCCTAGGCACCTTCTGAATAGCCTTTAGGATAAAGTCCAGATAGGCACGACGCTTGACGCTGTTTGAAATTCCCTTGACCTGCGTAAAGAGGGCAAAGAAACGAAGCAAGACTTGCTTACGCTTGCTTTCTTGGGAAATGACATAGTCCCAGTCCAGTCCAGTTTCAGTGAAAAATTTGCTGGTCTTTTTACGAAAGAGGAAATATTTACCTACTCCCAATAAAAGCACATAGACCAGAAAAACTGGCAAGCCATAACCCATGGCTAAAAATAAAGGCGCAAATAACAGCAAGAAAAGAGTCTGGACAAAGATCCAAAAGGCTAGGGAAATGCCAGTTTGACGCTTGAGATGGAGTTTGATTTCCTCTTCTCCGACCAAGAGAAAGAGCTTGTCTGGAGCCTCCATATAGGTGGCAATTCCTCCCCAAAGCAACAGTAAAACAGACGTAATTCCTACAAACAAAAGGATAGGCCAATGATTTTCAGGAAAATCTTGCAAGAGTTGACTGTACTGGTAGGCTAGAAAACCGATGAGAACAAGCAGGAACAAGACAAAGTGGTCATTGAGAACATAGCGCAGATAACCGACACACTCCTTACGAAAAGCCTGCTTTCTCTTTAAAAACAAGTCTTTCATAGCTCCTCCTCTTTGGTCAGAGCCAAGTAAATATCATTCAAACTAGCCTCAGACATGTTAAAGGCTTCACGCAGTTGCAAGAGATTCCCCTTGGCACGCACCTCTCCCTTGTGAAGAATGACAAAGGCATCACACATCTTCTCCGCCGAATCCAGCACGTGGGTACTCATGAGAATAGACTTGCCCTTTTGCTTTTCCACTTCCAAAAGCTGAATCAAGTCAGAAATCGCCAGCGGATCGAGACCAAGGAAAGGCTCATCCACGATGAAGAGACTCGGGTCCACCACAAAAGCACAGATAATCATGACTTTCTGCTTCATCCCTTTGGAGAAATGAACAGGGAACCAGTCCAATTTCTGATCCAAACGGAACATTTTTAGCAAAGGTTCTACTCTCTCAAAAGCGACCTTTTGCTCAATACCATAAGCCATAGCAACCGTTTCGATATGCTCTCTGAGGGTTAATTCCTCATACAGACTAGGTGTCTCAGGAATGTAGCCAATTTGCTTGCGGTAGCTCGTCGCATCTCCTTGCAGGGTCAAGCCATTGATATTGATGGAACCACTATAAGGTGTCAACAAACCAATAATCTCATTGATAGTCGTCGATTTACCAGCACCATTGAGACCAATCAAACCAACCAACTGCCCACTTTCAACAGTAAAGGATACATCTTTCAAGACAGGGACATGGACATAGCCACCTGTCAGGTTTTTAATTTCTAACATATTTTCTCCAAATCTGGTATAATGTAGCTATATTATATCAAAATTCAATACAGTAGAGGTAGATTTTATGTCAGATTGCATTTTTTGTAAAATCATCGCAGGGGAAATTCCTGCTTCAAAAGTATATGAAGATGAGCAGGTTCTTGCCTTTCTTGATATCTCTCAAGTGACACCAGGACACACCTTGGTCGTGCCAAAGGAACACTATCGCAATCTTTTAGAAATGGACGCTACTAGCGCCAGCCAACTCTTTGCCCAAGTACCAAAAGTAGCTCAAAAAGTCATGAAAGCTACCAAGGCTGCTGGCATGAATATCATTGCCAACTGTGAAGAAATCGCAGGACAAACAGTCTTTCATACCCACGTTCACCTCGTACCTCGCTACAGTGCGGACGATGACCTCAAGATTGATTTTATCGCCCACGAACCAGACTTTGACAAACTTGCTCAAGTCGCTGAAACCATCAAAAACGCCTAAGGAGTTGCTATGAAATTATCCAATCTACTGCTATTTGCAGGAGCTGCAGCTGGAAGTTATCTGGTCACAAAAAATCGTCAAACCATCACAGATGAAGTCTTGAATACCACTGACCGCGTTCAAGCTATCAAGGACGATGTGGATATTATCCAAAACAGCCTACAAATCATCGACCAACAAAAAGAACTCATCAAGGAATATCAAGAAGACCTGACTTACAAGTTTAAGGTCTTGGAAAAAGATATCCAGACTAGACTAGCTGTGATAAAAGAAACACAGGAAATCGAAGATAAGTAAAAGAGCCCGACGGCTCTTTTTACTTTATTCTCCTTCAAAAGCATCTTTAATATGGTCAAAGAAGCCCTTTTTCTTTGGATTGACTTTTAAATCACCCGCAGCTGCGAATTCTTTCAAAGCTGCTTTTTGGCGGTCGTTCAAGCCTGTCGGTGTTACGACATTAACGGTAACGTATTGGTCACCAACTGCACCACCACGAAGGCTCGGAGCCCCCTTACCACGTAGGCGGAATTTCTTACCAGTCTGAGTTCCCTCTGGGATAACCAATTCAACATCACCATGAACAGTTGGGATATCTACTGTATCACCAAGAGCTGCTTGGACAAAGTTGAGGTTGAGATTGTAGAAGATAGTCGTTCCTTCACGTTCAAACTTGTCGCTGGCTTCCACAGAAACTACTACATACAAGTCACCATAAGGTCCACCGTTAAAGCCAGCTTCACCTTGACCTGCTAAGCGAATTTGTTGACCAGTTTCCACACCAGCAGGGATTTTTACATGTACACTATGGGCTTGTTTTTCATGACCTGTTCCGTGACAGGTTGTACATGGATCTTTGATTTCTTTTCCGCGACCGTGACAGACATCACAGGTTACTTGGCGACGCATCATACCAAGCGGAGTTTGTGTATCGACGTTAATGACACCAGCGCCATGACAGCGTCCACAAGTGACTGGACTTGTCCCTGGCTTAGCACCAGAGCCATTACATGTACGACAGCTAGCTTCACGGTTATATTTGACTTCTTTTTCAGCTCCAAAAATGGCTTCTTCAAAGGTCAAATTCACACGATACTGGAGGTCATCCCCCTGACGAGGAGCGTTTGGATTACGCGAAGCACCTCCTCCGCCGAAGAAACTTGAGAAAATGTCCTCAAAACCACCGAAGCCACCTGCCCCATTGAAACCGCCAAAACCACCAGCACCACCAAAGCCACCGTTAGCTCCTGCAGCACCATATTGGTCATAGGCAGCACGTTTTTGGTCGTCACTCAAAGTCTCATAGGCTTCTTGAACTTCCTTGTACTTTTCCTCAGCACCAGGCTCCTTGTTGATATCTGGGTGATATTTTTTCGAAAGCTTACGATAAGCCTTTTTGATCTCGTCTGCCGAAGCGTTTTTTGACACCCCCAGACGATCATAAAATTCAGTATTGTTCATAATTCAAGATACAAAGGGCGTCAAACGGACACAGCCAAAATAGGAGTTTTGACGACGGACGCTTGCGTCCTAGAAAAAACTATCTTTTTGGCACAGTCCGTAGCCCGTGTTCAATTCCCTGAACACCTTTGTTCCTTTCTATTGATATTTTGAATCAAACCTCGATTTAGGTTGGGTTCAATTCCTTTCTTTTATATTGAATCAGAATTTCTGGAACTCGTGTTCAGTTACTCGAACACCCTTATTCCTTTCTATAATTTATAAGTAAATCAT
>CAUOWW010000114.1:0-3808 GCA_963508345.1 uncultured bacterium | reverse complement strand
AGGTAATCTCTTCTTACCTCTCCCCTATTCTCTATATCACCGTGCTGCTAAAGTCTATTAATTCTCTAGCTACAATTCAATTCATTCAAACATACTCAAACTAGTATAATACACACTCCAATCAATCACATAAAGAAATTTACTTCAGCTTTCTATTAGAGGTTGAAAAGAAATTACTTTATCTCTCATTCATAAGCGGTAACAAGTAGCACTCTTCCCCTTCTTTTCGTTTCTCCAGACCTTTAACAGCTAATTGAAGGAGATCAGCTGCAAATGATTGAATAGAGGCCTGATCAGCTTGTGTTAACTCGATTTGCGAATACTTTCTGCGCAGCCTTTTATAGTTACGCCCCTCTAATTTGAAGAAATCACAATCTTTAAGATAAGCGGTCACTTCCTCAAGATTAGCCAACAATCCCAAATGAAAAGCTGCTGGTGCAAAGGTCCTATCGAGAGGCTGAGCACAAGTGCTCCTAAATTCTATCGTTCCCCGCGTTGTCAAATCTTGGTACTGGTAGCTTCTGTGATAATAAAAATCATCTACATGGGGGATTACTAGGCTTTCCTTGCCACTTAAATTGTATCCCTTGATTTGCTCCTGCTTTAGATACTCTCCGGCTACGATAGGAGGAAAATAATAAGTGTCACCCTCTCGCTCAACATTGAAAATAGCTGTATGATTTAAATAATTGAAAAAATCTTCCTCATCTTTGAAATCATGGGGATTAACACCGACATTTTCTACTAACAAGCCATGCATGGACTCTTCCCAGAAGCGGTCTCTCGAGATTCTAGTGTTGAAATCTTCTGTAAGTAATTCTGAATTGGCAAAAAGATAAGCTTTGGCAGCCTCGATTTGATTAAAGGTGTTAATTACCTGTATGAAATTTGCCCGTGAGACATCTAACTGTACCTGGCTCCCACAAATATAGCTACCATAATCAGGATGGCGATGGAAGAAATCTCCCCCAATTTTCTCACTCAAAGCTAGATATTGCATTAACATTTGATAGCGGGGATATTTAACAGGACCATTATCATTCTCCTTCCAGAATGGATGTAAACCATGTCCCTGAAGCTCATGATGACTTTTGCGCAAAATCTTTTGAATGGTGTCTAGGTAATGATTAAAGCGTCTTTCGACTTCCTGAATCGTTTTCGCTTTTTCAAATGCAAATTCTAAAATATTATAAGACACTTCAAAAAGTATCCGATCTTCGCTATCTGAAGCTTTTAACTGGATAGGATTGCCCTCTGAATCTCTTCTTTCTACGATAAAGCCATAGTCTGAATTCAGCCTTACTAACAGCTCCTTTGTTACACGAGTATCTGTCGCACCTCCCTGAAGATTCACAATCGGAAATTCTAACTCAACCCCAATGTATAAGTCTGGATTTTCTTTTATGTTTGCCAAATAACGTTCTTTCAAAATAGCAATCGAATCTTGCATTTCTTCTCCTTCCCTCAACAAAGTTTTTCTTTTCCCATTCAAAAACGCCTGCTTACGAAATTGTTTTTCACTAAAAGCAATTTCGTAAACAAGCGTCTACCCTTTCATCATGATGATGAGTGTTCCCGCTAGGAAAATTCCTAGCGGTAGACCAGAGCTAGACTAAGAGTATAAGAACTCCATCATCATAACACTCAACAAAATTGATAAAAATTATACTAATTCAATAATTGCCATTGGCGCAGCATCCCCACGGCGTGGTTCAGTCTTAAGAATACGAGTGTATCCACCATTGCGCTCAGCATAGCGAGGTGCCAATTCAGAGAATAATTTTTGAAGAGCTGTAGTTGTAGTATACTTGTTAGTCTCTTCATTGTAGTTTTCTGATGCAATTTCGTTACGTACAAAAGCTGCTGCTTGACGACGAGCATGCAAGTCACCACGTTTACCAAGAGTAATCATTTTTTCAACTGTTTTACGGATTTCTTTAGCACGAGCTTCAGTTGTTACGATTGATTCATTGATAATCAAGTCAGTAGTCAAATCACGAAGCATTGCTTTACGTTGTGAGCTAGTGCGTCCTAGTTTACGGTAAGCCATGTATTCCTCCTTTATTTATCTTTTAATCCAAGACCCAAATCAATGAGTTTGAGTTTCACTTCTTCCAAACTCTTGCGTCCAAGATTTCGTACTTTCATCATCTCTGCTTCAGATTTTTCTGTCAAATCATGCACAGTATTGATACCGGCACGTTTCAAACAGTTGTATGAACGCACAGACAAGTCCAGTTCCTCAATCGTACGATCCAAAATACGGTCGTCAGATTCAGTGTCAGCTTCTTTCATCACTTCAGTTGACTTAGCAATCTCAGTAAGATTTGTAAACAAATCAAGATGTTCTGTCAAAATACGTGCTGAAAGCCCTAAAGCATCTTCTGGAATAATTGTTCCATTTGTCAAGATTTCAAGGGTTAATTTGTCAAATCCATCATTGCTACCTACACGAGCAGGTTCCACTTGATAGTTGACTTTTGTAACTGGTGTATAAATAGAATCTACAGCAAGTGTTCCAACTGGTGCATTATCTTTTTTATTTTCATCAGCAGGTACATATCCACGACCACTGTTAACAGTCATAGTCGCTTTTAGAGAAGAACCTTCACCGATTGTAAAGAGATAATGATCTGGATTTACAATTTCAATATCGCTATCTGTCAAAATGTCACCAGCTGTTACTTCAGCAGGACCTTCAACATCTAGTTCGATGATTTTTTCGTCTTCAACGTACGATTTCACTGCAATTCCTTTAATGTTCAGAATGATTTGCATCACGTCTTCACGAACACCTGGAACTGTGTCAAACTCATGTAACACACCATCAATGTTGATAGATGTCACAGCTGCTCCTGGTAGAGAAGCTAGAAGTACACGACGAAGAGAGTTACCAAGAGTTGTACCGTAGCCACGTTCAAGTGGTTCGATTACAAACTTGCCATAATCTTTATTTTCATCAATTTTTGTTATATTTGGTTTTTCAAACTCAATCATTTAGTTAACTCCCTCTTAAACGAAAAGCAGTGTAATTGTTTATGATTATACACGGCGACGTTTTGGAGGACGAGCACCATTGTGTGGCACAGGAGTCACATCACGAATGGCAGTTACTTCCAGACCAGCTGCAGCAAGTGCACGAATAGCTGACTCACGACCAGAACCTGGACCTTTAACTGTAACTTCAACTGATTTAAGACCGTGTTCTTGTGCAGACTTAGCAGCTGCTTCAGATGCCATTTGGGCAGCAAATGGTGTAGATTTACGAGAACCTTTAAATCCAAGAGCTCCAGCAGATGACCAAGCAATCGCGTTACCATGCACATCAGTAATCATAACAATAGTGTTATTAAATGTAGCGTGAATATGAGCAATACCAGATTCGATATTCTTTTTCACACGACGTTTACGTGTTGGTTTAGCCAAGACTTTTACCTCCTATATTATTTTTTCTTACCAGCAATCGCAACAGCTTTACCTTTACGAGTGCGAGCGTTGTTTTTAGTGTTTTGTCCACGGACAGGAAGTCCACGACGGTGACGGATACCACGGTATGAACCGATTTCCATCAAACGTTTGATGTTAAGGTTTACTTCACGACGAAGGTCACCTTCAACCTTGATTGCATCTACTTCGCGACGGATTGCGTCTTCTTGATCTGATGTCAAATCTTTGACACGGATATCTTCTGAGATTCCAGCCGCAGCCAAAATTTTCTTAGAAGTTGGAAGTCCGATACCATACACGTAAGTAAGTGAAACGACTACACGTTTGTCATTTGGAATGTCAACTCCAGCAATACGAGCCA
>CAUOWW010000113.1:0-3809 GCA_963508345.1 uncultured bacterium | reverse complement strand
TTTACAGATATCCAATCTAAACAGTAAAAGAGGTTCACTATGAGTGAGATCAAAATTATTAACGCAAAAAAAATCTATCACGATGTCCCTGTTATTGAGAATTTGAACATTACAATTCCAAAAGGAAGTCTCTTTACCATCCTTGGTCCTTCAGGATGTGGGAAAACGACTCTTCTTCGCATGATTGCAGGTTTCAACAGTATCGAAGGCGGAGAATTTTACTTCGATGATACAAAAATCAATAATATGGAACCCAGCAAACGCAATATCGGCATGGTTTTCCAAAACTACGCTATTTTCCCACATTTGACTGTCCGAGATAATGTTGCTTTTGGTCTTAAGCAAAAGAAGGTTCCAAAAGAAGAATTGATTCAACAGACCAACAAGTATCTTGAACTCATGCAAATTGCTCAATATGCAGACCGAAAGCCTGATAAACTCAGTGGTGGACAACAACAACGTGTCGCCTTGGCACGTGCCTTAGCGGTTAATCCAAGTGTTCTCCTCATGGACGAGCCACTTAGTAATCTGGATGCCAAACTTCGCTTGGATATGCGTCAAGCCATTCGAGAAATCCAACACGAAGTGGGAATTACAACTGTTTATGTGACCCACGACCAAGAAGAAGCCATGGCGATTTCAGACCAAATTGCTGTTATGAAAGATGGAGTTATCCAACAAATCGGCCGACCAAAAGAACTCTATCATAAACCAGCTAATGAGTTTGTAGCAACCTTTATCGGACGAACAAATATTATCCCTGCCAATCTTGAAAAACGGAGCGACGGCGCTTATATCGTCTTTTCAGATGACTATGCTCTTCGAATACCAGCCCTTGATCAGGCTGAGGCACAAGCTATTCATGTAAGCATTCGTCCTGAAGAGTTTATCAAAGATGAATCTGGAGATATTGAAGGAACTATTAGCGATAGCGTCTATCTTGGACTGAATACTGAATACTTCATCGAGACAGGCTTTGCCTCAAAAATTCAAGTTAGCGAAGAATCAACTTTTGAAGAAGATCTACAAAAAGGCGATCGTATTCGTCTACGAATCAATACTAAAAAATTAAACGTCTTTTCTGCGGATGGTTCCCAAAACCTGATAAAAGGAGTCAACCATGGAACGTAAAAAACTAAATATTTGGACAGCCTCCTCTTTCTTCATCTTTCTTACCTATCTTGTCTTTCTCGTTTATCCTATCGTTACCGTGCTCAAGCAAGCACTCATACATGAAGGACAATTTTCACTAGCTAATTTTGTCACTTTCTTTAGTAAAGCCTACTACTCTGAGACACTCGTCAACAGTTTCAAGGTTTCCATTACCGCTACTGTCACTTCCTTAGTCGTAGGAACCTTATTAGCTTATCTCTTCTCTATGTATGACTTCAAGGGAAAGAAATTTCTACAAATATTAATTATCATTGCTTCCATGTCAGCTCCTTTCGTGGGAGCCTACTCCTGGATTCTCTTGCTGGGACGAAATGGGGTCATTACTAAATTCCTGACAAATACCCTTCATCTTCCAGCTATCGATATTTATGGATTTAAAGGAATTGTACTTGTCTTTACACTACAATTATTCCCACTAGTATTTCTATACGTTGCTGGGACAATGAAAAGTATTGACAATTCTCTACTTGAAGCCGCTGAAAGCATGGGTTCCTTCGGATTTAAGCGTATCGTAACGGTTGTTTTACCTCTTCTAGTTCCAACCTTACTAGCTGCTGCCCTGCTTGTATTTATGAGAGCATTCTCAGACTTTGGAACACCTATGTTAATTGGTGAAGGATATCGGACTTTCCCTGTCCTGATTTATACCCAATTTATTAGCGAGGTTGGAGGAAATTCTGCTTTTGCATCTGCTTTAGCAGTTATGGCGATTATCATTGCCTTGGCGATTTTCCTTATCCAAAAATACATTTCAAACCGCTACAGTTTCAGCATGAATTCGCTCCATCCAATTGAGCCTAAAAAAACTACAAAAGGAAAAATGGCTGCCATTTATGCAACAGTCTACGGAATTATCTTGTTCTCTGTTCTACCTCAAGTCTACTTGATTTATACTTCTTTCCTAAAAACATCAGGTATGGTATTTGTAAAAGGCTATTCTCTAAACAGTTACAAGGTAGCTTTCAATCGTATGGGGTCTGCTATTTTCAATACCATTCGTATCCCTTTGATTGCCTTAGTCCTAGTTGTCCTATTCGCAACATTTATCTCCTACCTAGCCGTTAGAAAACGGAATTTGTTTACAAACTTAATTGACAGCCTCAGTATGGTCCCTTATATTGTACCAGGAACCGTTCTAGGGATTGCCTTTATTTCTTCCTTCAATACTGGTCTATTTGGAAGTGGATTTCTTATGATTACAGGGACAGCTTTCATCTTGGTTATGTCTCTATCTGTCAGAAGATTACCTTATACTATTCGCTCATCTGTTGCTAGTTTGCAACAAATAGCACCAAGTATTGAAGAAGCTGCTGAAAGCTTAGGAAGTAGTCGTTTCAATACCTTTGCCAAGGTTACAACTCCAATGATGCTATCTGGTATTATTTCTGGAGCTATCCTATCTTGGGTTACAATGATTTCAGAACTCTCTACTTCTATCCTCCTCTACAATATCAAAACAAGAACAATGACTGTAGCTATTTATACAGAGGTTCTCAGAGGAAATTACGGTGTTGCCGCAGCCTTGTCAACTATCCTGACTGTTCTAACAGTAGCTTCCTTGCTCTTGTTTATGAAAATCTCTAAAAATAACAGCATTACACTTTAGTTTCCCCCATCAAAAACAGCCTAAAGGATTACCTTCGGCTGTTTTTCTTATCTTGATATTCCTATCAAATTCTTAGTTCATGACAAGTAAACCTAGACTGATTCAATAGAGGCTTCCTCCATCTTCTCCCGTCCTAGTTCTCGGTAACTACGGTCGCCGACAACTTCTACACTAAACTGACCGTCCTCATATTCAAGGATCGTCACGCTGCCATTATCTAGACCATGCGGATGCATGCCATTAATCAAATAAACAATGGTTCCAATGGTCATTCCGTGGCTGACAACAAGGGCGTTGCCGCCGCCTTGTTCTTCCATTTCTTTGGCAATCGCTTCAAAGCCTTCTTTGATGCGGCCACTGAGTTTTTCCCAGCCTTCAGCCCAACCAGCTGTATCAACCTCTACCAAACCCTCAGCCAATTCAGCATAAGACAATTGGTGAACATGGTCCACATTAAAGATACGAGGAATAATGCCCATGAAAAGATCACCATCGTAGGCTCCATCAAAACTACCGAAACACCATTCTCTGATACGCTTATCCATGCGATAAGGGATTTTTCCCTGCAAGCCAAGTTCATCAAGGATAATTCCCATTGTCTGAATGGTGCGCCCTGAATCACTCGAATAAGCGCGCTCAAACTGCAAACCAGATTCTCTCAAACCGATTCCTAATTCTTGAATCCCTCTCTCACCTTCAGCTGTTAAGGGAGTATCGCTCCAACCTTGCGCGCGACCAATCGTGTTAAACATGGTCTTGCCATGACGTACCAAATACAATCGTACTTTTACCATTTTCCGTCCTCCGTTTGCTTCTATTATATCATGGATGATAAAACAAAAGCCACCCATACAGGCGACTTTTGCAGGAGATTATTATGAAAAAGTTTAGGAGTTCTATTAAATAAAGATATTAGATGAAAATCAAATTCAAACTAAATCAGAGTTATCTGTTTCAAATAATATTAGGAGGTCTTTATTTAATGATTATAGTATACACATCCAACCTTAAATAGAACTTAAAATTTCTC
>CAUOWW010000112.1:0-4003 GCA_963508345.1 uncultured bacterium | reverse complement strand
GGGTTGAAACCTTGGAATACGCAGAGATGGAGAAAAATCTACTCCACGTATTAAAGTTATCAAAGATTTACCAGGAAGGAAATGGGAGTGAAAAAGAAACTACAGTTGACTAGTTTGCTAGGACTGTCTCTATTGATCATGACAGCCTGTGCAACAAATGGGACAACTAGCGATATTACAGCCGATTCGGCTGATTTTTGGAGTAAATTTGTTTATTTCTTTGCGGAAATCATTCGCTTTTTATCGTTTGACATCAGTATCGGAGTGGGGATTATTCTCTTTACGGTCTTGATTCGTACACTGCTTTTGCCAGTCTTTCAGGTGCAAATGGTGGCGTCTAGAAAAATGCAGGAAGCTCAACCACGCATTAAGGCGTTACGAGAACAATATCCAGGCAGAGATATGGAAAGCAGAACCAAGTTAGAGCAGGAAATGCGTAAAGTCTTTAAAGAAATGGGTGTCAGACATTCAGATTCTCTTTGGCCGATTTTGATTCAGATGCCGGTTATTTTGGCCTTGTTCCAAGCTCTATCAAGAGTTGATTTTTTAAAGACAGGTCATTTCTTATGGATTAACCTTGGCGGTGTGGATACAACCCTTGTGTTTCCGATTTTAGCAGCAGTATTTACCTTTTTAAGTACTTGGTTATCCAATAAAGCCTTACCTGAGCGTAATGGAGCTACGACAGCGATGATGTATGGGATTCCAGTCTTGATTTTTGTTTTTGGGGTCTATGCTCCGAGTGGAGTAGCGCTCTACTGGGCAGTATCCAATGCCTATCAAGTCTTGCAAACCTATTTCTTGAACAATCCATTCAAGATTATCGCAGAACGTGAGGCGGTAGTACAGGCACAGAAAGATTTGGAAAATAGAAAAAGAAAAGCCAAGAAAAAGGCTCAGAAAACGAAATAATAAGGAGGAATCTGGTAATGGTAGTATTTACAGGTTCAACTGTTGAAGAAGCAATCCAGAAAGGATTGAAGGAGTTAGATATTCCAAGAATGAAGGCTCATATCAAAGTCATTTCTCGTGAAAAAAATGGATTTCTTGGTTTATTTGGTAAAAAACCAGCTCAGGTTGACATTGAAGCTATTAGTGAAACAACTGTCATTAAAGCAAATCAACAAGCTGTAAAGGGTGTTCCTAAAGAAATTAATGAACAAAATGAACCAGTTAAAACAGTCAGTGAAGCAACCGTTGATTTGGGTCATGTTGTAGAAGCAATTAAAAAGATTGAAGAAGAAGGCCAAGGGGTTTCTGATAAAGTTAAGGCTGAGATTTTGAAAAATGAAAAACATGCTAACACCATTTTAGAAGAAACAGGTCATATTGAGATTTTAAATGAATTACAGTTTGAAGAAGCTGGCCTCGAAGAAGAAGTAGAAATTCCCACTGTTGAGAGTCAAGTTGAACAAACTGAAAGTCAAGAATTAGAAGATTTGGGCTTAAAGGTTGAACCGAGCTTTGATATTGAACAAGTAGCTATGGAAGTAACGACTTATGTTCAAACGATTATTGATGATATGGACGTTGAGGCGACGATTTCAAATGATTACAACCGTCGTAGTATTAATCTACAAATTGATACCAATGAGCCAGGTCGTATTATCGGTTACCATGGCAAAGTCTTGAAGGCCTTGCAACTATTGGCTCAAAATTATCTTTACAATCGCTATTCAAGAACCTTTTACATCACTATCAATGTCAATGATTATGTTGAACACCGTGCAGAAGTCTTGCAGACTTATGCGCAAAAATTAGCGACTCGTGTTTTAGAAGAAGGCCGCAGTCATCAAACAGATCCAATGTCAAATAGCGAACGTAAGATTATCCATCGTATTATTTCACGTATGGATGGCGTGACTAGTTACTCTGAAGGTGATGAGCCAAATCGCTATGTCGTTGTAGATACAGAATAAGTAAAATCAGGTTTATCCTGATTTTTTGCTAGCTAGAGGAGACTAAACGGATGTTAAATGAAATAAGAAATTATCTAGAATTTGCTGGTTTGCAGTACCGTAATCCTGATAAAGCAGGAGAAGAGCGAGAAAAAATGCTGGAATTCCGCCACAAAGGTCAAGAGGCACGAAAGGCTTTTACAGAACTGGCCAAAGTCTTTCAAGCAAGCCATCCAGAATGGCAACTCCAACAGACTAGCCAGTGGATGAACCAAGCGCAGCGTTTGCGACCACATTTTTGGGCTTATCTACAGAGAGACGGACAAGTGACAGAACCTATGATGGCCTTACGTTTGTACGGAAGTTCTTCTGATTTTGGAGTCTCACTGGAAGTTAGTTTTATCGAGCGCAAGAAAGATGAGCAAACTCTAGGCAAGCAGGCCAAGGTCTTAGAAGTTCCAGTGGTAGAAGGGATTTATTATCTAGTCTACTCTGATGGTCAAAGTCAACTGTGGGAGGCGAACGAAGAAAATCGTTGTACTTTACGCGAGAAGTTGAGAAGTCAGGAAGTTCGCAAAGTTTTAGTTAAGGCAGATGTTTCTTTTATAGAAAATCAATCATTAGAAGTGATTTTAGAAAAATTAGAAGAAGCTTATGAACGCTTGCTTCCCTATTATCAGGCGACCAGAGAGTAGAAAATAGGAGACTTATCTAGCGTCGAATTGTTTAATTGCTATTCTATGTATTTTTTCATATAATAGTAAAATAGAATGTGTGATTCAATAATCACCTCAAATAGAAAGGAAATTCTATGTCAAATCTATCTGTTAATGCAATTCGTTTCCTAGGTATTGACGCCATCAACAAAGCCAACTCAGGTCACCCAGGTGTGGTTATGGGAGCGGCTCCGATGGCTTACAGCCTCTTTACAAAACAACTTCGTATCAATCCAGATCAACCAAACTGGATTAACCGTGACCGTTTTATTCTTTCAGCTGGTCATGGTTCAATGCTCCTTTATTCCCTTCTTCACCTTTCTGGTTTTGAAGATGTCAGCATGGATGAAATCAAGAGCTTCCGTCAATGGGGTTCAAAAACACCAGGTCACCCAGAATTTGGCCATACAGCAGGGATTGATGCTACGACAGGTCCTCTAGGTCAAGGGATTTCAACTGCCACTGGTTTTGCCCAAGCAGAACGTTTCTTGGCAGCCAAATATAACCGCGAAGGCTACAATATCTTTGACCACTATACTTACGTTATCTGTGGAGACGGAGACTTGATGGAAGGTGTCTCAAGTGAGGCGGCTTCATACGCAGGTTTGCAAAAGCTAGATAAGTTGGTAGTCCTTTATGATTCAAATGATATCAACTTGGATGGTGAGACAAAGGATTCCTTCACTGAAAGCGTTCGTGACCGTTACAACGCCTACGGTTGGCATACTGCATTGGTTGAAGATGGAACAGATTTAGAAGCAATCCATGCTGCTATCGAAACAGCTAAAGCTTCAGGAAAACCATCTTTGATTGAAGTGAAGACTGTTATTGGATATGGTTCTCCAAACAAACAAGGAACTAATGCTGTACACGGTGCTCCTCTTGGAGCAGATGAAACTGCAGCAACTCGTCAAGCCCTTGGTTGGGACTACGAACCATTTGAAATCCCAGAACAAGTATATGCTGATTTCAAAGAACATGTTGCAGATCGTGGTGCATCAGCTTATCAAACTTGGACAAAGCTAGTTGCTGATTATAAAGAAGCTCACCCAGAATTGGCTGCAGAAGTAGAAGCCATCATCGACGGACGTGATCCAGTTGAAGTGACTCCAGCAGACTTCCCAGCATTAGAAAATGGCTTCTCTCAAGCAACTCGTAACTCGAGTCAGGATGCCTTAAACGTTGTAGCGGCTAAGTTGCCAACCTTCTTAGGAGGTTCAGCTGACCTTGCTCACTCAAACATGACTTATATCAAAACTGACGGACTTCAAGACGATGCCAATCGCTTGAACCGTAACATTCAGTTTGGTGTTCGTGAATTTGCCATGGGAACTATCTTGAACGGGATGGCCCTTCACGGTGGACTTCGTGTATACGGTGGAACTTTCT
>CAUOWW010000111.1:0-4202 GCA_963508345.1 uncultured bacterium | reverse complement strand
TTTCATCAAAGTTCCACTCCGCAAGGCTAGAAACCACATGAGTCGGTGCGATTGGTAGATCTGCCACTTCCTCTGCCTTGGTAAAACCTGTTGTCACCAAGAGCGTTGGAATGCCATTGTCAATCCCAGCCCGGATATCTGTCAGATAGTTGTCCCCAACCATGATCAACTCTTCACGTTCCAAACCTAAGTGCTCAACCGCCTTGTCCATAATGATAGCATTTGGTTTCCCGATATAAACAGGCTTCACTCGTGTTGCTACTTCAAGCAGGGTAATCAGTGAACCAGCACCTGGCAAAAGACCTCGTTCTGTCGGAATGTTGAGGTCAGGATTGGTTCCAATAAAATGAGCACCCTTTTGAATGGCAAGAGTTGCTGTGGCAAATTTTTCATAGTCGACCTGCCAGTCCAGCCCTACTACTACATAGGCTGGATTTTCCTTGTCTTCCACATAACCAGCCGCCTTGATGGCTTCCTTGAGCCCTGCTTCGCCGATGACATAGACCGTCTTTTCAAGCCCCAAGTCGTTCATATAGTCGATAGTCGCCAAAGTCGCTGTGTAGACAGTCGATAGGGGCGTATCAATATTAAAATTCTGAGCCAACATCTCTTGAACACTCTCTGGAGTGCGGGTTGTATTGTTGGTCACAAAGATATAGGGGATAGCCCGCTTTTGCAATTCATGAACAAAAGTCTCTCCTGCTGGGATTCTGTCTTTCCCCTTATAAATCGTTCCGTCTAAATCAATTAAATAGCCTTTATATTTCATCTATTTCTCCCTAATCCTTTTTTATTTCTTGCCAAGTGATAATTGCTTGGGCATTGGTAGCCCCGTCGCTTGTAATTTCATGCTTGCTTTCCAGTCCAGTCCGTTCAACAGCCGATGTAATCACCCCACCTGGTCGGACTTCCTTGACATACTTGAGATTGATTTTCTTGGGAATATATTGGGTCAAAAAATCCGCTCCCATGACCTCAAAAATCCAGTCCAAGTATTTACTGTTATTGACATGGCCATTCATATCCAAGTCGTAAAAACGGACATGGTAATCCTTGCTGATTGGTTCGTTCAAGGATTCATACTTTGGCCCACGGATAAGCTTTTTATCAAAATCAGACTGGTAAGGAGCCACAATCTCAGGTTCTACTGCATGGACTTTTCGACTGTCTCGATCCATGAGAACAAAGGTCGCCATCATATGGATTAGCTCCTGTCCTGCTTCATCATAAATGGTAAAGCGACGGTAGCAAAAAAGTCGATTGTAGCTCAGGGCTTCCGTTTCGATGGTGATTTCTTCTGCAAAGTGAGGCAAACGTGCCACCTCAATATCATAATCTGTGATAATCCAGACCAGATTATAGTCTTCCAAAATAGTCTTATCACTAACTCCCAACTCAATAGACTGCATCCCTGAAACTTGTAGGGATAGTAAAATCACATCTGGAAGCTTGATATGACCGTTCATATCAGCCATATCAAAAGGAATTTTCATTTTCATTTGATAAGTTAAGCCCATCATCCTACTCCAAAATAAATCGTTCTGCTACGGTGTCTCCTAAAAAGAGACCTCTCTTTGTCATGCGCACTCGGTCACCCTCTATTTGCATGAGACCCTGTTGAACCAAGTCTCTGACAGTTTCTCCATAAAGTCCATCGAAAGACCGTCCAAATTTTTCTTCAAATCGCGCCATGGAGACTCCTGATTTCTTGCGGAGTCCCAAGAACATTTCTTCTTCCATTTGCTCTTTTTGACTCAGGTGCTCTTCTGTGATACGCGCATTACCTTCCTCAACTGCACTGAGGTAATGACGAATGGGACCATGATTCTTATAGCGCACTCCATTGACATAACCAGATGCCCCAGCACCAATGCCATAGTATTCAGCATTGTCCCAGTACATGAGATTGTGGCGACTTTCAAAACCAGGCTTGGAGAAATTGGAAATCTCATAATGCTCAAAACCAGCTCGCTCCAGCTCTTCAATGATGTACTCAAACATCTCAGCTTCCAGTTCCTCTTTAGGCAGAGGCAATTTCCCTCGTCGCATACGGTTCATAAAGACCGTATGATTTTCCAAAATCAAGCTGTACAAACTCATATGGGGAATATCAAGTCCAATGGCCTTAGCCACATTTTCCTTAACCTGCTCCATGGTCTGACCTGGCAGTGCATAAATCAAGTCTATAGAGATATTGTCAAAACCAGCCAGTTTCAGGCGGTCGATATTTTCATAAATATCCTTCTCCAAATGACTACGCCCAATCTTTTTCAGCATCTTGTCGTCAAAGGTCTGCACACCTAGCGAAACACGATTGACAGCCGAGTTCTTCAAAACGGCTATCTTATCCGCATCCAAGTCGCCTGGATTGGCCTCAATGGTCAACTCTTCCAAGGCAGACAAGTCCAAGTTTTTAGTCAATCCCTTCAATAACACCTCCAGTTGAGAAGCTGACAAAGCTGTCGGTGTGCCACCACCGATATAGAGGGTTCTCAACTTTTGAATATCATAAGATTGAAACTCTTCTAACAGATGTTCCAAATAACTATCTACCGGCTGATTCTTGATAAAAACTTTTGAAAAGTCACAATAATAACAAATCTGAGTACAAAACGGAATGTGCACATAGGCTGACGTTGGTTTCTTCTGCATAGTCTTATTATACCACAAAAAGCGAACAATACTTAGAATTCCGTTTAACAAAATTCTAGCATTATTCGCTTTCTTTATCTAATCATTCTTTGTATTTTATGGATAAAACAACTCTCAGAATCAATCTAGTTCGTTGTTAAAACACAAAAGAATGAATGTTCATTTGACTAAATTTTTAGTCTTCTTTTTTCTTTCCAAGAGCAAGTCCGAGACCGCCTAGCATACCAAGAAGTCCTAGAGATGCAAGAGTCGCATTTGATTCTGTTCCTGTATTTGGCAATACATTTTGAGAATCATTTGATTTAGCTCCATTATCATTAGTAGTCTTAGTATCTACCTGATCTGCATTCGGAGTAACTGCATCTGGAACTGGAGTTGTTGGTGAAGGTGCAGGTGTGTCTTGACCAGAACCTCTATTAGTAACAGGTGGGACTGTTACATCTCCAGTTTTTGGATTTTGTTCCAACTCTACTGGTGGTGTTACTGTAACCATTACTGGGACTTCTTCCGTTGAGCCATCTGGATAACGTACAAGAACTTTACCTGTAATCTTATCTCCTGGTTTTGCGCCTTCTGGAATCGTTACGGTTACTTTTCCATCTTTATCTACTGTGATAACTCCTGGTTGATCACTTTCGAAGGTTGTTCCATCTGGAATCTTCTTACCATTCTCTTCTGTTAATGGAATTTCAACCTTAGAACCTGGTTTGCCATTGCCATCTTCATACTTCGGTGTGTAGATATCTTTATCTTGTTCACCTACTGTTACAGTGACTGGAACTTCTTCCGTTGAGCCATCTGGATAACGTACAAGAACTTTACCTGTAATCTTATCTCCTGGTTTTGCGCCTTCTGGAATCGTTACGGTTACTTTTCCATCTTTATCTACTGTGATAACTCCTGGTTGATCACTTTCGAAGGTTGTTCCATCTGGAATCTTCTTACCATTCTCTTCTGTTAATGGAATTTCAACCTTAGAACCTGGTTTGCCATTGCCATCTTCATACTTCGGTGTGTAGATATCTTTATCTTGTTCACCTACTGTTACAGTGACTGGGATTTCTTCCGTTGAGCCATCTGGATAACGTACAAGAACTTTACCTGTAATCTTATCTCCTGGTTTTGCGCCTTCTGGAATCGTTACGGTTACTTTTCCATCTTTATCTACTGTGATAACTCCTGGTTGATCACTTTCGAAGGTTGTACCATCTGGAATCTTCTTACCATTCTCTTCTGTTAATGGAATTTCAACCTTAGAACCTGGTTTGCCATTGCCATCTTCATACTTCGGTGTGTAGATATCTTTATCTTGTTCACCTACTGTTACAGTGACTGGAATTTCTTCCGTTGAGCCATCTGGATAACGTACAAGAACTTTACCTGTAATCTTATCTCCTGGTTTTGCGCCTTCTGGAATCGTTACGGTTACTTTTCCATCTTTATCTACTGTGATAACTCCTGGTTGATCACTTTCGAAGGTTGTACCATCTGGAATCTTCTTACCATTCTCTTCTGTTAATGGAATTTCAACCTTAGAACCTGGTTTGCCA
>CAUOWW010000110.1:0-4216 GCA_963508345.1 uncultured bacterium | reverse complement strand
TCTAAAGTTCCAGCATTCAAAGCTGGTAAAGCTCTTAAAGACGCTGTTAAATAATCATCCTTTAAAAAGCCTATTGTATCAAGCTTTCTAACTTGGTCGATAGGCTTTTTTTGTGTATAGGGGCAAAATCTGAATTAGCTGGTGACAGAAAAGATCTTTTAAACACAGGATAATTTAATTTGCGTAGCAGAAATCATACAAATAAACTTGATTATAGTACAATAGGATATGAATTATTAAGAAAGTTGGTTCTTTATTGGAAACGATAGTATTTTCAATCTCCGTTTTTTTAGCAGGGGTCTTGTCTTTCTTTTCCCCTTGTATTTTTCCTCTGTTACCAGTTTATACTGGAATTTTGCTGGATGATCAGGAAAGCGCAAAAAGTTTTTCTTTGTTTGGAAGAAAGGTTCTCTGGTCAGGTTTGATTCGAACACTTTGCTTTATCGCAGGTATCTCTCTCATTTTCTTTATTCTAGGCTTTGGTGCAGGTTACTTTGGTAATATTCTCTATGCAAATTGGTTTCGATATGTTATGGGAACAATTATTATCATTTTGGGACTTCACCAGATGGAAATTTTTCATTTTAAGAAATTAGAGATTCAAAAAAGCTTTACTTTCAAGAAATCAGCAGCCAATCGTTATTGGTCAGCATTTTTACTTGGTATTACCTTTAGCTTTGGTTGGACGCCTTGTATTGGTCCGGTTTTAAGTTCTGTTTTAGCGCTTGCGGCTTCTGGAGGCAATGGTGCTTGGCAAGGAGCTATCTATACTCTTATTTACACTCTGGGGATGTCCATTCCTTTCTTGGTTTTGGCTCTAGCTTCAGGTGTAGTAATGCCTTATTTTAGTAAAATCAAACGTCATATGATGCTACTAAAGAAAATTGGTGCTTTTCTTATTATTTTAATGGGAATTTTGTTACTATTAGGACAAGTAAATGTTCTAGCTGGAATTTTTGAATAAAGGAGAAAAAGATGAAAAAAATAATGTTTGCTGGTTTAAGCCTCTTGTCATTAGCCGTATTGATGGCCTGTGGCGAGAAAGAAACTAAACAGACTCAAGCACCACAACAAGCCCCAAAACAACAGCAACAAACGTCCGTACAACAAATTGCTGTCGGAAAAGATGCTCCAGACTTCACCTTGCAATCCATGGATGGTAAAGAAGTCAAGTTATCTGATTATAAGGGTAAAAAAGTCTATTTGAAGTTTTGGGCTTCATGGTGTGGTCCATGTAAGAAAAGTATGCCTGAGTTGATGGAATTGGCTGCAAAACCAGATCGCGATTTCGAAATTCTTAGTGTCATTGCACCAGGAATTCAAGGTGAAAAAACTGTTGAGCAATTCCCACAATGGTTCCAAGATCAAGGTTATAAGGATATCCCAGTACTTTATGATACCAAAGCAACTACCTTCCAAGCTTATCAAATTCGAAGCATTCCTACAGAATACCTGATTGATAGTCAAGGAAAGATTGGAAAGATTCAATTTGGTGTTATCAGCAACGCGGATGCAGAAGCAGCATTTAAAGAAATGAACTAGAATAGATAAAAATCTGATTACAGTATGTAGTCAGATTTTTTTAGAAAAACATTTTATAAATATTCACAAATCTCCTATATTTATGGTAAAATAGAATCATCATTTTATTTTGGAGAGAAATATGAATATATTTAGAACAAAGAATGTAAGTTTGGATAAAACGGAGATGCACAGGCATTTGAAGTTATGGGATTTGATTTTGCTGGGTATCGGAGCCATGGTAGGGACAGGCGTCTTTACAATTACAGGTACTGCAGCTGCAACACTTGCTGGTCCAGCGCTAGTGATTTCAATTGTTATTTCTGCCTTGTGTGTGGGATTATCAGCTCTCTTTTTTGCAGAATTCGCTTCACGAGTACCTGCTACGGGTGGTGCCTACAGTTATCTATATGCTATTTTAGGAGAATTTCCAGCTTGGTTGGCTGGCTGGTTAACCATGATGGAGTTCATGACAGCCATATCTGGTGTGGCTTCGGGTTGGGCAGCTTATTTTAAAGGCTTGCTCTCTCAATACGGGATAGCCCTTCCTCGTGCTTTAAATGGTACCTTTAATCCTCAAGCAGGGACGTTGGTTGATTTATTACCTATTCTTGTATTGGCCTTAGTGACATCGCTTGTTTTACTCAATGCTAAAGCAGCTTTACGATTTAATTCTATTTTAGTTATTTTGAAATTTTCCGCTTTAGCTCTCTTTGTTTTAGTAGGAATTTGGCATATCAAACTTGATAATTGGAGCAATTTTGCTCCTCATGGTTTTGGACAAATATATGGCGCTAGTACTGGTATTATGGCTGGTGCCTCCTTGATGTTCTTTGGATTTTTAGGCTTCGAATCCATCTCTATGGCTGTAGATGAAGTTAAGACTCCTCAAAAAAATATTCCTAGAGGAATTGTCTTATCGCTTTCTATCGTAACCATTCTTTATGCCTTGGTGACGCTTGTCTTGACTGGTGTGGTTCACTATAGTCATCTAAATGTCGACGATGCCGTTGCCTTTGCTCTTCGTAGCGTTGGGATTGGTTGGGCAGCTAACTATGTGTCATTAGTGGCTATCTTGACCTTGATTACGGTTTGTATCTCGATGACCTATGCCCTATCACGTATGATTTACAGTTTAGCACGTGACGGATTAATGCCTGCTGTATTTAAAGAACTAACCAAGACAAGTAAGGTACCCAAAAATGCTACTATCTTGACAGGTCTAGCTTCAGCAGTAGCAGCAGGAATGTTCCCACTAGCTAGTATTGCAGCTTTCTTAAATATTTGTACCCTAGCCTACTTGATTATGCTAGCTTACGGCCTGATTCGTTTACGGAAAGAAAAGGGGATGCCCAAATCTGGAGAATTTAAAACACCCTTGGTACCCTTATTACCGATTTTATCAATCATTATTTGTCTATCATTTATGTTGCAGTATAATGTGGAAACCTGGGTTGCTTTCCTCATTGCTTTGTTGATAGGAAGTATTATTTATTTTACTTATGGCTATAAACATTCTACCATAGAAGAATAATACTCTTCGAAAATCTCTTCAAACCACGTCAGCTTCGCCTTGCCGTATATATGTGACTGACTTCGTCAGTCTTATCTACAACCTCAAAACAGTGTTTTGAGCAACCTACGGCTAGCCTCCTAATTTGCTCTTTGATTTTCATTGAGTATATAAAGTGAGAATCTGTTGAGTTGTTGAAACTCAGCAGATTTTTATATGTGAAAGAAATTTCAATTTTTTTCTTAAAATAGCTTGACAGATTAAATTTTTAGGAGTAGAATGTTTACCAGTTAATTAAATAGTTAAGGGGTTATCCATGAAAAAACAAAGTTTATTTTTAGTATTGTTAAGTGTCTTTCTTTTGTGTTTAGGGGCTTGTGGTCAAAAGGAAAGTCAGACTGGGAAAGGGATGAAAATTGTAACCAGTTTTTACCCTGTCTATGCTATGGTCAAGGAAGTATCTGGAGATTTGAATAATGTTCGAATGATTCAGTCAAGTAGTGGGATTCACTCCTTTGAACCTTCAGCGAATGACATTGCAGCCATCTATGATGCAGATGTCTTTGTTTATCATTCTCATACGCTCGAATCTTGGGCAGGAAGTCTGGATCCAAATCTAAAAAAATCCAAAGTTAAGGTTTTAGAGGCTTCTGAAGGAATGACATTGGAACGTGTCCCTGGTCTAGAAGATGTGGAAGCAGGTGATGGAGTTGATGAAAAAACGCTCTATGATCCTCACACTTGGCTAGATCCTGAAAAAGCTGGCGAAGAAGCCCAGATTATCGCTGACAAACTTTCAGAGATTGACAGTGAGCATAAAGAAATTTATCAGAAAAATGCGCAAGCCTTTATCAAAAAAGCTCAAGAATTGACTAAGAAATTTCAGCCTAAATTTGAAAAAGCGAGTCAGAAAACATTTGTAACACAACATACAGCCTTTTCTTATCTTGCTAAGAGATTTGGACTTAATCAACTTGGTATTGCAGGCATCTCTCCTGAACAAGAACCAAGTCCAAGACAACTAACAGAAATTCAGGAATTTGTTAAAACCTATAAGGTTAAAACGATTTTTACAGAAAGTAATGCTTCTTCAAAAGTAGCTGAAACTCTTGTCAAATCAACAGGTGTGGGTCTTAAAACTCTGAATCCTTTAGAGGCAGACCCACAAAATGACAAGACTTA